>NZ_DS989847.1:183970-263369 GCF_000155555.1 Coleofasciculus chthonoplastes PCC 7420 | reverse complement strand
TCCGAACCGTAGATAAGGTGGGCAATGCCCACCCTACTGTTTAAACGCTATCTGTGACGCTGCTGAAATTAAACGCCTTAACTCGTACCCCTGGTATCACCCGACCCCCGAAACGCTGTACCGTACTCAGAGCATCAATATCCCGTAACATATCGGGCAAACTTTGGTTAAATCGCAGATTTTTAATCGGATAAGCAATTTTCCCGTCTTCAATCCAGAATGTACCATCACGGGTCATTCCTGTCACCTCTAAGGTACGTGGATTGACATAGCGCACATACCAAGCGCGATTAACCAAGATTCCCCGTTCCGTTTGAGCAATCAAATCGCTCAGGCTTTGCTCAGATCCAGACATAACGATGGGAAACAATGATCCTGTGGGTTCTTTTCTCTGCTGTTTCGCCCAGTAGCGACTATAGGATAAGGTTTGAGGCACTCCATCCTGAATAATCTCCAGGTAGTGATTGCTCAATCCATCACTAAAGCAGGTTCCTCTCTGCAACAATGGATGAGCAGGATGGCGTTGCACTTGTACCAAGGGACTAAATAGGGATTCGCCAACGCGATTACCCACAGGTTGACCTGTGTCATCGGTGCGAGACATAAACGATCGCCCTTCATCGGCGGATCGGGCATTTAAATTGAAAATCACCCAGGGGAGTAAATCCGCAAACGCCGGATTATTAAAGATGACAGGGTAAACACCCGGTTGAATTTCACGGGGATTACGGGCGGCAAATGCCCGCTCAATCAGGGGTTCTATCAGGGAATCCAGGGGTAACTGAGTAATAGCAAAGGCTGTACGCTGACTCCAACTCGATCCATCCTCAATTCGAGCCGTAAAACTTAACTCCGCCTCTGTACCGCGATCGCAGGCGCGTAATCCCTGGGAGTTCCCCACGGCTTGAGCAAAGGCTTGAGTACTCAATCGTCCAGAACCTTCCACTCCAGCTTTAGCACTCTTAGCACAGATTTGTTGTACCATTTCTCCGCGTGCTAAGGGTGATAAAGTGGCTGTGGCGTCGTCAAAGGCAGGAACACGCGACTCATAGACTTGGGGTTCAAGCAAGGGAACCCACTCTGGATCTTCGGGTGCAATCCGAGCTAATTCTTCGGATCGCTGGATGGTATCGGTAATTGCATCGGGTAAAAATTCTGTGGTGGAAGCCGATGCGCTGCGTTTACCGAAATAACTGGTAACGGTGAGAGTAAATTTATGGCGGTTAATATTCTGGCTAATTTGATTTTCTGAGAAGCGGCTGAGAGCAGATTCACTGGAACTCACGCTGACGAACACGCCTTCAGCTTGGGATTGCTGAATCACGGAATCAACCAAGGATAAGGCTTGGTCTTCGCTTACTAATGTAGAGGCTGTAGCTGGGGTCACGGCGGTTTACTCCAAGTCAAACATTCTGTTTCCGATAGGATAGGCGCGTCTTGTTTATAGTCAATGTCCCAGTAGATGTAGGGTGGACAGGACAAATGGAGACAATTTCTGATAAATACTCAAATTATCATAATTTGTCCCTACCCGATCAGGCGATCGCTATTCACCTGATTGTACAAAATTAAGTGTCGTTAAAATCTTTTGTATCTGCTTCCACTGCTGCACTGGCAAACTATGACCAACCCGTCTGATCCTTCTCCGTCTAATCCAGCCATCCAGTCAACCCACCCTAATCCTGAGCCAATCTCATCCCAGGCTTCTGATCAGGTGTCGGCGGTGTCCCCGACTCAATTCTCTGATCGACAGAATACTAATCGTAAAGCATTGGCTGATCCTTCGATTATCATCCTCAGTGCGATCGCGGTTTTGATTGTTGGCTTAGTTCTGGATAACAACTGGGTGATTCTCGCCGGGGTCATTGTCACGTTACTCCTCTCTGTGTCGGCGATTTGGTCACCCTTACAACAATGGTTGCAGCAATCTCTCTCTCCCCAGCAGCGATCGCAAGTTATTGCAGTTTGTGGTGTGATCCTGGCAATCGTTGGGATTGCGGCGTTAACCGGATTCACCAAAGCGTTTGATTCGGTGGGTTCTTTAGCGGAATGGATTGGTGCGTTAGGGCAAATTCTGATTGCTATTCTCGCTGTCTATATCGCTTGGCGTCAGTATGTTATTTCTAAAGATCTCACGATCCAGCAAAATACAATTACCCAGCAGCAAACCATTGATGCCTATTTTCAGGGTATTTGTGACCTGGCTTTAGACGATGAAGGATTGCTAGAGGATTGGCCCCAAGAACGGGCGTTTTGTGAAGGACGAACCGCCGCTATTCTCAATAGTGTAGACGCTGGTGGTAAAGCGAAAGTTTTACGGTTTTTGTCTCAATCCAGATTACTCACACCCTTAAAACGCGATCGCCATTTAGGACGTCCTATGCTAGATGGTTATGGCGGGTATCAAGAAGATCGGGTTTATGGCGTGCGAGTTATTGCTCTAAATGTTATGTTAGCCGGGGCGGATGTGGCAGGTACGGATCTACGCTGGGCGGAATTAAGTGAAGCTAATATGGTGCAAGCGGATCTAAGCAATTGTGACTTAGCCGGAGCGAATTTGTCTCGCACGATTCTCTATAAAACGAATTTGTCCAACTCTGATCTTAAGGGTGTGCGCTTGTTCTATGGATCAGTGGAAACCGCCAGTCCCCGCAGTCGTTCTGAACTGCCTGATTATCGCACTGGAATTCACACGGGCGCCGTGGTTGAGGGCGCGAATTTTACTGGGGTACAACGGTTAGGCGAGGAACAACGTCAATACTGCTGTTCCTGGTGCGGTGAACAGTCTCGCCGAACGATTCCAGGAGGGTGCGATGGGATTGCGAATAAATTAGGGCGTTGAAATCCGTTAATCCTGAGTCAAGCTTGACCTTTTCTATAGTACATAAGAACTAAACTAAATTTAGTTTAAAACAGTATTCCATTGTCAGGAATTGGGGGTGCTTCTGTTGAGTATCAGTTAAGGTAAAAAAAATCCATTGGCGATCGCGTGTATGAACAGCTTGGTTAGATTACTCTGGACTAGCTTCTGTTTCACCCCTCTCTTGATTCCTGCGGCTATAGCCCAAACGGAGATTCCATCACTCCCAAAAGCCGATGCTGTTCCTGAATCTCACCCCTCCTTGGGGAGTCCACTTCAAGCGCAGACGCCAGATTCTCCCCCGTCTACCACTCCAGATTTAACAACGCTACAAATTAAACCTCGCTGGGGAATTGGTTACAGTACGTCCGGTGCGGGATACGATGGTTTTACCCGCTTGGACAGTTTTCTCCCACTCCTACAAAATCCCGGTAGTACGCTGACGTTTTTAGAGGGACGATTGCAGTTAGATAATAGTGCGAATGTCGGTGGTAATCTCTTATTTGGACACCGCTTTTATAATCAGTCCCTGAATCGAATTTTTGGCGGTTACTTAGGTTTTGATCGTCGGGATACGGGAAATAGTACATTCCATCAACTCGGTGTGGGGGTAGAAACATTGGGAGAGGTTTGGGATGTGCGCCTCAATGGTTATTTTCCTCTGGGTGATACTCGCGATTTAGTGGATGAAACAGCATTTGATACCGGATTTCAACTGACAGATCGTTTCTTTTCTGACCATTTTTTAGTGATTCAGGGAAAACGACAACGGGGACAAGTGCGCCACTTTGAAGCCGCCATGACGGGGTTTGATCTGGAAGTTGGTGCAAGATTGGCGCAATGGGGTGAAGGGGGAGGATTACGAGGGTATGGTGGACTTTATTATTATGACGCTACAGGGAGTGATTCCAGTTTGGGTTGGCGGATGCGATTGGAAGTGCAACCTACGGATAGTTTAAATTTTGGTGTAGCGCTGCAAGAGGATCAGATATTTGGCACTAATGTAATTGTTAGTGTGGGGGCGATTTTTGGCAAAACTCGTTCTTCAGGGAATGCTAGTATTTTATCCCGTTTAGGGGATGGCGTGGAACGGATTTCTAGTATCACGGTTGATAGTCAAACAGAATCAGATTTCTTCAGCGAAGATATTACTACCGCCGCAACGAATCCTCAAACCAGTGAACCGTATATCTTTCAGCACGTTAATTTAGGCGCAAGTGGCGGAAATGGTACCGTTGAAACACCGTTTGGAACAGTCGATTCAGCCCTAGCCGCGACGCGATCGGATGGGAATGATATTGTTTATGTACAAGCGGGAACGAATCCTGGTATTCCGGCTTTCACGATTCCTGATCAGGTGCAGGTTTTGTCCACAGCACCAATTCAGCAATTGGATACAGTGGAATTTGAGCGCGTACAACTTCCGTTATCCGGTGCTGGCGTTTTTCCTCAGGTTATGGATACAGTAACGTTGGGAAATAATACGGTGTTATCCGGATTTACAATAACTGGAGTAACCAATCCAGGAATTGTCGCCAGGGGTATTCAAAATGGGGAAGTTCGAGACAGTATGATTACCAGTTCCAGTCAAGCTGGGGTATTACTGGAAAATACGGGCGGTTTGATTTCATTTACCAATAGTGCGATCACGGGAAATGGCGTTCCTAGCTTAAGTGTTACATCGGTTAATGATGTTGCGATCGCGAACAGCACTCTCTCCAGTACAAATTCGGCTACAGAAGGGATTTCTATAGACGCAGTTAGCGGGAATTTCGACATCAGTGATAGCACAATTACGATTACAAATCCCACCAGTAATGGTATCCTAGCCACAGCTATCGAGGGAACCGCGACAATTTCAGCCAATCCAGGAAGTCTGATTACGACAGAGGGAAATCAAGCCGGAATTTCTCTAAATGAAAGTCAAGGAGAGATAAATTTATCGGGTATAACCGTGGAGAGTACAGGCGGTGCGGTTGTGGAAGTAAGGAATATTAATAATAGCGCGATCGCTTCTAGCACTCTCACCAGTACCAATTCGGCTACAGAAGGGATTTATCTAGACACAGTTAGCGGCAATTTCGACATCAGTGACAGTACAATCACGATAGAAAATCCCACGAGTAACGGTATCCTCGCCACGAATATCCAGGGAACCGCGACAATTTCAGCCAATCCAGGAAGTCTGATTACGACAGAGGGAAATCAAGCCGGAATTTCCCTCACTGAAAGTACAGGAGAGATAAATTTATCGGGTATAACTGTGGAGAGTACAGAGGGTGCGGTTGTGGAAGTAAGGAATATTAATAATAGCGCGATCGCGAACAGCACTCTCACCAGTACCAATTCAGCTACAGAAGGTATTTCTCTAGACACAGTTAGCGGTAATTTCGACATCAGCGACAGTACAATCACGATAGAAAATCCCACCAGGAACGGTATCCTAGCCACAGCTATCGAGGGAACCGCGACAATTTCAGCCAATCCAGGAAGTCTGATTACGACAGAGGGAAATCAAGCCGGAATTTCCCTCACTGAAAGTACAGGAGAGATAAATTTATCGGGTATAACTGTGGAGAGTACAGAGGGTGCGGTTGTGGAAGTAAGGAATATTAATAATAGCGCGATCGCTTCCAGCACTCTCACCAGTACCAATTCAGCAACAGAAGGGATTTCTCTGGAGACAGTTAACGGTGATTTCGAGATTAGCGATAGCACAATCACGATTGAAAATCCCGCCAGTAACGGTATCCTCGCCACGAATATCCAGGGAACCGCGACAATTTCAGCCAATCCAGGAAGTCAAATTACAACAACCACTGCTAAAGCTGGAATCTTACTCGCTGAAAGTCTGGGAGAAATCAATTTATCGGGATTGGAGGTAAACAGCACTAATGGTGCCGCATTAGTCGGGACTACTATTAATAATGCCACACTTTCAGATAGCACCCTTACCAGTATCAACTCATCAACAAACGGTATCTCTATTAACGGGATTAGTGGTACAGTTGATATTAGCAATAGCACGATCACAATTACTGATCCAGTTGATGGAATTAACGGCATATCCGTTGGCAATGTCACAGGAACAGTGAATATAGCCGCCAATGAAGGAAGCCAGATTACTCAGGCAAATCAAGGAATTGAACTCTCTAATTCTACGGGTGCGATCGCTATTTCTGGATTTGAGATTCGGAATACTGAGGATAGTGGCATTTCTGGAAGCACTCTCAGTAATGTTACCCTGGCAAATAACCGCATTGAAGGGGCAACTAATGAAGGAATTTACTTAGCAGATACGGATGGAGAAGTAACTATCGAGAATAACACTATTCTTAATACAATTCCTGTTAAGAACCCTGACGCTACCATTAATTTTGATTTTCCGACAGGTCGGGGAATTCTGCTTGAAAATGTTACGGGAACCGTTGAGATTATAGCGAACAACATTACTGGAACAGATGGTTTGGCTGCTGACACAGTACAATTATTACCTGGAGTAACTATTGATACATTGCCAAGTGGTCAAGGTATTCTAATCAATAATAGCACGGGTTCTGTCAATATAACTATTGCAGGAAATGAACTTTATGATAACTTTGAAGATGCGATCCTGATCGGTTTAGGTATTGCTTTAGACAATCCCCTAATTGTTGGAAATCCTACAGTTAATTTGACAATTGAGGCAAATACAATAGAAAATAATGGCGGCACTAGTCCAATCAGAGGTGATGGTATTGGTCTTGGTATTGAAGGTGGTACAATCATCGAAAATCTGACGATTTCGGAAAATAAAATTAGGAATAATGGTGATGAAGGAATCGACATTCGCCTTGGTTTATTAGATGTGCAATTAATTCCAAGTTCCACGGCACAAATACAAGACGCAACCTTGAAAAATAATACGATCGAAAATAATAATCAGCAAGGTATTGAGTTTCAGTTATTTGATGAAACCAAAGTTTTCGCAAATGTTTTAGAGAACACATTCACCACTCCTAACAACTTTGTTGGCGTGAAAGTGACAACTGATAATGATTCTGCATTCTGCTTAAACTTAAGTGATAATAATAGCAATACGGGTTTCAGTTTAATCCAAGATCCACCAAATTCACAAGATCCACAACCATTAAGTATATTTGAAATTTTGAGTGAAACCCAAAATATCCTTGATGCGACCCAATCCGGGACGATTACCCTAGACACGCCCAATGGATTACCTTGTCCTTGAGTTTGTAGTCAGGGAACCTTAGCCCTATAATATTTGTTGCGTTGAGCGAAGTCGAAACCCAACCTACAATTTATTTCATGCTCTATTGAGATAAATCACTGATGACTGATTACAGGTAATGTCAACAAAGCATGAGGAACAACTAATACCTCTAACTCCTTGCCTAAGTCAGCAGCCACTATTGCTAAAGCCTCATCCATTGTCGCCGCAGGCAACATTTTACACGCCTCCACAACCTCTGGATAGTCACTTCCAACAATAATCACCGAATTTTGTTCTAAAACCTTTGCCATAACAAACGCCCGTTGTTGACCTGGTGGATATCCATGTTGACGTCCTTCCTGTAGAATTTGTTGTACAGAAGGAATATCTCGCATCGCTGCTAGAAAACGCTGTTCTCCTACTCCTTCACCTACGCCTTCTGGACATTGGGCGGGGA
Source organism: Coleofasciculus chthonoplastes PCC 7420 (assembly GCF_000155555.1). Lineage (GTDB taxonomy): Bacteria > Cyanobacteriota > Cyanobacteriia > Cyanobacteriales > Coleofasciculaceae > Coleofasciculus > Coleofasciculus chthonoplastes_A. Next base: position 255,839 of record NZ_DS989847.1, on the reverse strand, counting down.
TAATCAAATAACCGCCTGGATGCACAACCGGAGTCGGGGCGAAAAACAGATAACTCGCTGCACGACTGGCTTGATAGAGGTTAGCATCTTTGGGAAACCCAACCCCGCCAATTACCACATCGTACTGTTGAGAAATCGAGACTTGATTAAAGTTTTTTGCTTGTTCGACCAGTTGTTTATGGGTTTCTATGGGTTCTCCTGCTAATACCGAAACAATTTGTTTTTGATCATCAAGAACCACATTAATAATAAACCCTAATCCCGCCCGCATCGCCGCCTCTGTCACCGCATGCTGAAACGGATTTCCCTCCAGTTTACCCAGGCGACAATTGGGATGATCGATAAATTTAGGACCATGACTATAGGCAATTAAAGGTTCTCCCGCCGCCCCTACAGCAACGGTTTTACACCCACCGGAATAGCCAGCATATTGATGAGGTTCGACAATTCCAGTCGCGATGAGGATATCAGCATGGTATGCTATTTTATTAACCGATAAAGGGATACCATTAATTACGCCTAAATCTACTAACTGATCCGGGTTTTGCGGTTCATGGTCAATCACTCGATACCGATCAACCACCGCTTGTCCTAACTTTGTCACCTTTTCCGCCATGGTGCTAGGGCGATGCATTCCAATCCCACACAATAGGGTAATATCTTGGTCCCGTACCCCCGCTTTTTTCAATTGTTGTAATATCGGTGGAATCAATACCTGATCAGGACTATCGCGAGTAATATCCGTAAACACAATACAAACGCGATCGCCTGGATGTGCTAATTTGTCCAAGGGTGGGGAATTGATCGGGGTTGAGAGAGTTTTCGCGATCGCACTCTTAACATCCCTCAGAGGTGGGACGGATTCAGACACCGCTAATGTCCCCCGCATCTCTGGCGGTAACTCAAAGTCTATATCGGTTTTTCCATAAGGGACTTGGTACATTTGTCATTTGTCATTTGTCATTTGTCATTTGTCATTTGTCATTCGTCATTAGGAGTTGGTACGATTACTCAAATCGATTTACTCAAAATGGAAAATAGAAGTCAAATCAAGAATAAATTCGGGAAGTACCAATTCCCCAGATAAACTGGGAGAAATTTGTTGAGTGGAGAAATTCAACGTTTCCACCTCTCGATCAGGACGGTAAATTTCTGCTAAAGGCGTTTGGGGATCAAGTAACCAACCTAGGCGTAAACCATTAGCAAGGTACTCCTCCATTTTGCGTTGTAGAGGAGGTAGACTATCCGTTTCAGAACGTAACTCAATAACAAAGTCTGGACACAGCGGTGGAAATCGCCGTCTATCTTCCGCAGATAACGCTTCCCATCGTTCTCGAATCACCCAAGAAACATCAGGCGATCGTTTAGCACCATTGGGTAATTTAAAAATAGTCGAGGAATCAAACACATAACCGAGTCGAGTCTGGCGGTTCCAGATGACCAAATCAGCATTTAAATCCGAATTTCTAATCCCACTTTCTCCACCCGTTGGCGGCATAATAATCAAGTCCCCTTCAGCCGTTAGTTCCATCCGATGTTCTTCATTTGCTATGCACAACTGATAGAATTGTTCATCGGTTAGAGTTACCGTGGTGGGAACATGCAAGGTTATTGCTTCCATGGCTGATCGGGAAAAAGCGTTTAAGAAATGAACCCAACCAGGGCGGGTTAGTTACGTTATCGGTTGTTGCTAAACCTTATCGGTAAAACCCACCCCGACAAATCGGTTGTTCTGATATCTTGCACCGAGAGTCAGTAAGCCTTGACACCCGCCAAGAACTCAAGTTCTTGGCTAAAAGCACAAGTCGTCTAAAGACGACTACAATTCTTATCCAGTCAACTCGATTTTGACTTTCGCTTGGGTTCCTTGGGTTAAACCCAAGGCGGTTGGTGAGACTGGTGCAAGATATGAGTTTTTCTGGCTTTCAGCTTAAGTTGACATCAAACAGGGGAATGAATGAGACCATTCCACCTAATCTGTTCTGATTAAACTGTGGCTAATTCCGGTTCGGGACGCTTGCTATTGCGAATTCCGGTAATCGCTTTCGCGTAATCATCCTGCTTAAACACACCAGAACCAGAAACGATCGCGTTTGCGCCTGCTTCCAAAACTTGCCAGGTGTTGTCGGCTTTGAGTCCACCATCCACTTCAATCCAGGGATCGAGTCCGCGTTCATCGCAGATCTGACGCAACTTGCGAATTTTGGGAAGTACGCCAGGAATGAAGCTTTGACCGCCAAAACCGGGGTTGACACTCATAATCAACACCAAGTCGCAGACATCTAACACATAGTCAATCAACTCTAACGGGGTGGAGGGATTGAGAACCACACCCGCTTGCTTACCCAATTCTTGAATCTGAGTCAGGGTGCGGTGCAAATGGGGGGAAGCGTTATGTTCCGCATGAACCGAAATAATATCCGCCCCAGCTTCGGCAAAATCCTCGACATACTTTTCCGGTTCCACAATCATCAAGTGGACATCAAGAGGCTTTTCGGTAACCGGGCGCAACGCTTTGACAATTAGAGGACCGATTGTAATATTGGGGACAAACCGCCCATCCATCACATCAACGTGAATCCAGTCAGCACCAGCAGCATCCACTGCCTGTACTTGTTCCCCCAGTCGGCTAAAATCTGCGGATAAAATGGAGGGGGCAACGACGATGGGTTTTTGGGATTGCGTTTGGGTCATAACTGGTGATAGTCTCCTAAGTCCTCTGTTAGATTTTATCTTAACAAAGTCTTTAGCAATCCCCTAACAAACGGTGACATAATTGACTGCATAGACAAATCTGGTCTCCCAGCCACCCTCATCAATGGTATCAATCCGGATAAGAACCACTCCCACGCTGCAACTCTAAACTCGGCAAGGGAGGGTTTGGCATAAACGTTATCATTAGTAGCAATACGAAGTGGCTAAACCCACCCCGACAAAACTATATTTAAAGTTAGGAGAACCTGCCTTGGCTATGCGGTCGCTGATCAAAAAACTGGGATGGATGATTGGAGGTGTAGGACTCTCTACCCTGACCACCCCAATCTTAGCGTCACCGATCTCGATTGGAGAAGCTGGAATTGATGCATTGCGACTCCATGCTTCCCCCTACCACTTGAGAGGTGATAAAATCGCCATTGGTCAGGTGGAAATCGGGAGACCGGGCTTATTTGGCGTCGATAAAGCTGTATCTTGGAATCCCGCGATCGCACTTGAGCGGGTTTTTTATCGGGATCGACCCGCGAAAGCCGATACGGATGTGGATACCCATGCAGCAATGGTGGCGGGTGTCATGGTGAGTAAGGATAAAACCTTACCCGGCGTTGCTCCCGGTGCGAGACTCTACGCCTCGGCTGTCGGTTCCCCCATCCGCAGTGGACAGCCGGAAGAATGCCTGTCGTCCCAACACGTTGCCTTGCAAAATAGTGGTGATGTGCGGGCAATTAACTTCAGTTTTGGTGAATCCCTGCAACGGGATGCCAGAGGATCACAAGCGGCGCTCGATGGCAATGCCCTGTTAACAAAATGTATTGATTGGTCAGCTCGGACTCATGATGTTCTCTACGTAATTGCCGGAAACCAAGGCAAAGGTGGCATTCCCATTCCCACCGATCACTATAACGGGATTACCACTGCCTATACCACCCAAAGGCAAGGACAATTTGCCAAGGTAGACTTTGCCAACTTAAGTGATCTGCCAGAGGGAATTGGTCGGCGTTTAATTCAACGGGAAATTAATCAGGGAACTCGCCGTGCGATTAATTTAGTCGCACCAGGAAGTCGTATTTTAGTCTACGACCTGGATGGAAAAATTGTCGAAGTGAGTGGGACAAGTTTCGCCGCGCCTCATATTACCGCCTCAGTCGCCCTAATTCAAGAATTTGGCGATCGCCAACTCAACGCCAATCAACCCCAATGGACCACCGATTCAAGACGCCATGAAGTGATGAAAGCGGTGTTACTAAACTCCGCTGACAAAATCCAAGACGAGGGGGATGGGTTGCATCTGGGGATGAGCCGCACCCTATTGAGCAAAGATAATTACACCTGGTTAGAATCGGATGCTTATCTTGATGCCAAAATTCCCATAGATATGCAAATGGGGACAGGACATCTCAATGTTTTCCGCGCCTATCAACAATTTAGTCCCGGTCAGTGGGGAGCAACGGAAGCTGTACCGCCTGTGGGTTGGGATTATAGTTCAGTTAAGACTAAATCGTTTCAGGATTATGTCTTAGAAAAACCTTTAAAGGCAGATAGTTATGTGGCGCTGACACTGGCGTGGGATCGTTTCGTTGAGTTAAACGATGAGAATGGAAATGAGGTGTATGATGTTGGCGAAAGTTTTCGCGATCGCGGTTTGAATAATCTCGACCTTTACCTGATACCTCTTGATGAAAATGATACCAGCAAAAGTGCCTGTGCTTCTGTAAGTGAAGTGGATAGTGTGGAACATATATTCTGTCCCGTTCCGGTTTCAGGTCGCTATAAAATCCGGGTTCAATATCGTCAACAGGAGAATGAAGACTCTCAACCTTACGCCTTAGCCTGGTGGACAGTACCGGACAGATAAAGTTTTAGCCCAACGCTATTGCTAGATAGGCATAGCGCATCTGTAGGGGCGGGTTTCACAACTATAGCAATCCTAAATAGATTGTGGCAATTTTCCATACTGAAATATTTTGGGAAAATCGAATATTTGACCATCAGCAAAAAACTTAAATAACCACTTAACTATTTTAAAAGAGCTGCAAAGATGATAAAATTGTCTAATGAAAGTTTTAACTTGCAACCAAATATCTTCGACTGGATTTTGTTCGGGAGCGTTCGGAGCAAATTTCGTACAACTTATCAACCAGTCTTCCTCTGATAAATCTTGATTAATTGTCTTTAAGTATTCTCGAAACTGCTTGGAATCATGGTAAGTTGCACCATCCCAAAATATCGATAATTTTTTTCCGGGTCGTTTCCTTTGTAAATATTCGATGAAATCGATTGTATTTTCGCTGTTTCCACTTTTATATTCTTTGACTATAAACTCTTTGGTTTGATAATCTAAAGCCCCATAATAAGTCTGTCTTTCTTTTTCATTTTTGAGAGGGACTTCTATTCTTGCATCTGTTCTTCCCCACGCATAACCTAACAAATCACCCCACAGCAGATGACATTCGTCAAGCATAAGCACCGTCCGGCTTCCAGCTTCTATTTCCGGTTTCCATTTTTCTAGCCTTGCCTCTATTTCTTTTTTTTTAGCTTTGACTAATTCATCATTTTTAGCCGGATTCTTTTTTTGAGTCTTTTTCCAACTCACTTGAGCCTCTTTAAATAAGCTATAATAACTTTGATTGGACTCAAAAACTACATTATATTGCTCCTGCAAATACTTCTGCAAGTCTGATAATCTTAGATAATCTTGTTCTCTCAACCACTGAATTGTTTGCTCTTTTTCTTCAGATTTTAAGTAACCTGCTCTACCTTTATATTGAAGCTTTAAACTTTCTACACCCTGAAAAAGCGCTTGATTTTTCCATTGGCTGATAAAACTGTGAGAAACTTTTAATAGTTCTTTGACTTCACGATAAGATTTTCCTTCCAAAATCATTTTTACCGCCAAGGCTCTTTTAATTTCTTTGGTCTCTTTTGTCTGATTGATAAAATTAGCCAATTCATCTATAATGTTCATCTTTTGTCTTTTTACTAGGGATGTGTTATTACTATTATATCTGTTGCGACCTATTTAGGGCTGCTATATCTTTTTTTCCCTCACCTAGATGTAACTAAACCCGCCCCGACCGAGTTTTATCGCTTTGTGACATTAGGGGCGAGAATATAGAGCAGCCCCAGCCAATTGAGCGGATTCCTATTGTTAATACCAAATCCGGCTTAGCTACCCCGGTTATAACCCAGTCCGCGCAGGCGGACTTTGTTTGTGTAGCAGCGATTTCAATCGCCTCCTCTTGCTTCTGTTGGCATGGTTCTAACCTCTGCTGCTATTCCCCAAACCCCCTTCGAGATGGTGGTTGATCGTCCCTTTTTCTGTGCGATTCGCGATAATCAAACAGGAACAATTTTATTCATGGGTTCCATTAGAGAACCAAAATAGAAACCAGAAATATCAATGTAGCTTGCTGAATAAATCTTTGAACCCGTTTTAACGGGTTTAAGCTTTAAGCCAGAACTTTAGTTCTCGGCTCAAGGCTCGTAGCATCCAGGTTAAAGTTGTTATTTTTGGATAAATTAGAATAGGGAAATACTCGAAAGCGTAATCAGGACGAGGAAATAACAATGGGAACAGCAACTCTTATCCCAGACAAGTTCTCACTGGATGACTTTATGGTCAATCCTCCTGAGAAAATGGAGTGGGTAAATGGTCAACTGGTGGAAAAAAACGGTATGACACTCAGACATGGCAAAATTCAACTGAAGCTAGGTCGCTACTGGGACGATTACAAAAAGTCCAGTGGTCAAGGTGGAGAGGTTTATACTGACGTGCCTTGTCGCACCAATAAGCAGGGACGTTCTCCTGATGTGGCATATTTGACCCCGGAACTGGTGGCGCAGTTTGGCAATGCAGCTACATTGCCTCAGAGTTTTCCCTTATGTGCTGAGATTGTTTCGCCAACGGATATAGCCGAGACGGTGTTGCTCAAAGCCCAGGAGTATTTAGAATCGGGGGGTGAAGAAGTTTGGCTGGTGTTTCCGGAGAGTCGCTGGGTGATGGTGATGACGGAAAATCAGGGGTTGATGTTTACATCGGGTCAACAGGTGAGTACCCAGAAAGTCTTACAGGGTTTTACCGTGTCTGTGGATGAGTTGTTGGCGTAAGCTGCATCCTTTCCCATCCCCCCATGTTTCTCTATACACTATAGAAGTAGGCAGTTTGCCAGCGTCACTCGTATCCTAGAAAAGAGTTCTTGCGTACTTAAAGGAGCATCAGTTATTATGGCGGACTTGGGAAATCTGTTTCAAAAAGCGTTTTATCTGGGCGTTGGTTTAGCCTCGTATGCTAGTGAGAAAGCTGGGGGAACAATCGGGGAACTGCGAACTCAAGCTCAAAAGCTGGCGGATGAACTGGTGGCTCGTGGTGAAATGACCACTGAAGAAGCTCGCAAGATGGTTGATGATATGGTGCAACAAGCTCAACAGCAGCAGCAATCGGCTCAACCTCCGCAACCTGAGAAAACGGGAACTGAACCCCGCCGGATTGAAATTATTTCCGACGACGAGGAGCAAACCGCTGGCGAAGAGCAGAATATTGACGCTATGCGCCAACAGGTTCAGGCGATGCAAGAGGAACTGCGTCGGCTCAAGCGTGAATAATAGAGCCATGTAGAGACGTGCCATGGCACGTCTGGAAACAGGGAGAGAATCAGTCCCTCCATTTAAATTAAGTGAAAACGTGCAAATTTAATACACGACAGCTTAATCTAACGTGCTTGGCTGTTGTAATCAGCACAAAGGATTCGACTCAATCCCTCACAATTAGCTATTGTTGTACTATCCTAAACAAACACCTCCCTTAGCCATGACCCGATCTCTAGCTAAGCGAGGATTTGCCAAATGAGGAGAAGTTTTTACTATCCGTTCCCTTATGGATGAGTGGTCTAAAAGTTTTTTGGAATCCCTGGAATCATTGGTAGATGTAGTCGATGAGGTTGTCGTGGAAGTCGCGGACATCATCGAAGACTTTGCTGAAGAGTGGCAAAATACCATTGGTGCCGAAATAGATAAGTGCTTAGAGGATATCTTTGAACCCATTATTGAGATTTATTTAGAGTATGACGAGATAGATATGACGACGGATTCGGACATGGGCTTTACCTATCCCGGAGATCCGACGCCGGAACGACATCCTGCTTGTATCGGTTGTCGTCATTACCATGGTCAAGTCTATGGCGGAAATTTATTAGTCTGTGGAATGCATCCCTATGGTTGGGATGGTGATAATTGCCCAGACTGGGAATCAAATCCTTCCATCGATGATGACTTTAACCCATTTTAGCGATTTCGGCGATAGGTTCCCTACCTGTGACCCAATAACAAATCATCCTCTTCGCGGCTTATGACTCATCTACCAACTCAGAACTCTGCTGTCTCAGATGTACCGACGATGAAATATGGTGAACGTGCCATTGCTGAAGGACAGCTAATCACGTTCCCTAACCCTCGAATTGGGCGTCGTTACCACATCGATATCACGTTGCCAGAGTTTACCTGTAAATGCCCATTTTCTGGCTATCCTGACTTTGCCACCATCCATATCCGCTACATTCCCAATGAGCGGGTGGTAGAACTCAAAGCGATTAAACTGTATATCAATAGTTTCCGCGATCGCTATATTTCTCACGAAGAATCCGTTAATCAGATTTTGGATGACTTTGTAGAAGCCTGTGATCCTTTAGAGGTAACGATAAAAGGCGATTTTGCCCCACGAGGGAATGTACACACCGTCATCGAAGTCCAACACCAGAAAGAGGAGAAGCAGGAGAAGCAGAAAAAGCAGAAGAAGAAGGGGAAGAATTAGATCCTTAAGCTGTCATGCATTTAAATTGGGTATTAGCAGCGACTTACTACTCAAACTAAACCGAGCAACTCAACTGACGAAACTATCTACAGATCTATATTATCGAGATATAGGAATTCCGGCGTCGTTTTTCAATCCCATGGTTTCTGCTGGCAATCCTGACGACTCAAGATGCAAGGGATTTACCATCTTCGGTGTCAGGGTTGACGCTAAAACTTGGGCGGTAACTTGAGCAACATCCTGTTGAACACAATAGATAAGTCGTTCGCGCAGATCAGGCATAACCGCTAATGCTCTTGTCCAATCCGGAATCTGAGCGCCTACTGGATCATTAAAATACTGTTCACCTGCGTGCGAAATAACCTGTTCAAAACATTCGATCGCTATTTCTTCTTGGTGGCGATCATACAATAAATCATTGAAGCGAGCATCGATAAAATACTTACGAGTGAAGCTTTGAGCTTCCCGGCGGAATTTGACGCGCAGCGCATGGATATGCTCCATCGTAATCACCACCTGTTCAGTTTCGGTTAAGGTTCGCAGGATGGAACGGAAAATATCGCGACACATTTTTTGCAACCCCGAATTCACATCTTCACCTAAGGGTTGATGTTTGTGGTCAAAAATACCTAAATCGACTTGAGCAATGCGTTTGGATGGCATACTGCGATAGACTTCGGCAAGTAAGCCAATTTCTAAACCCCAATTTGCCGGAATGCGCGTGTGTAGGGCTAAATCGCTAGTCAAGGCAAATTCACCAGCTAAAGGGTAACGATAAGCACTCAGGTAGCGTAAGTAGTTCTTTTCGCCGAACACCTCCCTTAACACATTAAGTAACGGCGCAATAAACAAACGCACCACTCGCCCATGAAAACTCTGGGGATAATTGCCTAAACGGGTATAGTAGGCTTTATTAAAGTCAATGCCGAATTCCTTATCTAGCAAGGGATACAGCAGTTTTAGTGGATAGGAGCAGTCATAGGTAATAATATCAGCATCATGGAGTGCGATCGCATCAGCACTCAGAGACGCAACGCCTAACCCTAACCAAACCGCTAACCCCTTTCCCTTAAACTTCAGTAAATCCACCCCCCTCTCCCGCACATCGGCTAAAAGCTGAGTAACTCGTGGACCATTTTCCCAAATAATTAGGGTTTTTTGCGGTAGGGTTTGAAAAAATTGTAAGGTTTTGGCATAATCAGTCACCGTTGGCGCATTCACACAAACGATAACCGTCTTGACAAACTCGCAATCAGCCAGATGATCGCGAATTGTAGTTAACGCGGGTCGTTTGAGTTCCTCGTAGAGCGCTGGAATTAAAACCGCCGTAGGAGATTCTTCACTGAAGCGGGTCAATCGGGTTACAAGCGCATCCAGATTACAGCCAAAGTCATGAATCGTTGTGATCAATTCTTGCTTATAGTCCATCAGACTGATGACACCTCTGCACAACCGTTTGATTATTCAATTAATTTGAAAATTATGCTGTGATAATCTATACAAACTGGAAACAGGGAACAGGGTTCGTAGGTTCGTAGTAGGCACTTTAGTGCCATAAACCTGAGGGGGTGACAAGGAACTTGAAGGTACTACTGGGTGTAGGGTGTAGGGTGTAGGGTGTAGGGTGTCGGGAAAAATTGAACTTTACTCAGTCTGATATCCTCCCGACAAACTATTTCCCAATGATCTGTTTGAACGTTATGTCACCGTCAAACCAACTGGTCAACTCGTTTGAGTCACGCATCAAGCCGCTACTAGAAGTCATCTATCCAGAGGCAGATATTGAGCAACTAGCGGCTCACTTATTGCAGTTGCTGCACCCCCACTGTTCCGATTCAGGAGAGGAAAATCCCGATAAGTGGAATGAACAGCAGATACTACTGATTACCTATGGCGACAGCATCTATCGTCAGGGTGATCAAAAACCCTTGGTGACACTGAAACAGTTTCTCGAACACTATCTTCAGGATACAATAACTGGCGTTCATATTTTACCCGTTTGTCCCTACAGTTCCGATGATGGATTTGCCATCATTGATTATCTGCAAGTTAATCCAGAATTGGGTTCCTGGGAAGATATCAAATCCATTGCCCAACCCTTTGATTTGATGCTGGATTTAGTCCTCAATCATGTTTCCAGTAAAAGTGCATGGTTTGAACAGTTTAAACAGGGACTTAAACCGGGGTGTAATTATTTTATTGACGTTGACCCAACGACTGATTTATCGCAAGTGGTGCGTCCCCGGAGTAGCCCTTTATTGGTCAAAGTGGATACCGTAAACGGCGAGAAACACGTCTGGGCGACGTTTAGCGACGACCAAATTGATGTCAATTTTGCTAATCCTGATCTGTTGGTAGAGTATGTCAAAATTCTGTTATTTTATGTTGTCAATATTGGCGCTAACTATATCCGACTGGATGCCGTGGGATATTTGTGGAAATGCATCGGGTCATCCTGTATCCATTTACCCGAAACTCACGTCTTGATCCGGCTGATGCGAGAACTGTTACAACTCGTTGATCCAGGGGTGGTAATTATTACGGAAACCAATGTGCCGAACCGAGAAAACTTGAGTTATTTTGGCAACGGAAATGAAGCGCATATTATTTACAATTTTAGTTTGCCGCCGCTGTTGCTTAATGCTTTACTTCAGGGAAAATCTGAACATCTAAAAACCTGGATGATGAGTATGCCACCTGCACCGATGGGCTGTGCCTATTTGAATTTTACCGCATCTCACGATGGCATCGGTTTGCGTCCGGCAGAGGGATTGTTGTCAGATGATGAATATGAGACGTTACTGGAGTGTGTGACTCAATTTGGCGGAGAAATTAGCTATCGCCGCCAACCCGATGGGACAGAAAGCCCTTATGAAATTAATATTGCTTTATTTGATGCAATGAAAGGAACCGTAAAGGGGGAAGATAAATGGCAAATTCAGCGTTTTATTTGCTCACAAACGATTATGATGTCCTTAGAAGGAATTCCTGCCTTTTACATTCACAGTCTGCTAGGAACGGGTAGCGATCGCGCCCTGATGCAGCAGACGGGAAGAAAACGCTCCATCAACCGCCACCGTTGGGATATCGAGGAACTAGAGCGGGAGTTAGAACAGGTAAACTCGCCCCACGCGATCGTGTTTCGGGAATTATCTAGATTGATTCAAATTCGTCGCCTTCAGCAGGCATTTCATCCCAATGCGACGCAATATACACTACACCCCTCAAATCAGGCACTGTTGGTGTTTTGGCGACAGAGTATGAAGCGAGATCAGAGTATTTTCTCGATCCATAATTTGAGCGATAAACCACAAACGTTACCATTATTGAAATTGAATTTAATTGCCACGGATAAGTGGTATGACTTGATTAGTGGACAAAATATTTCCGATATTCATGATACGTTTAAGCTACAACCTTACCAATCAGCATGGATTACCAACAAGTTTGGCAAAGATAGTTAATTGATAATCGAAGGCATAAGTGAGGTACTCCAGATTCCCGACTTCTTAAAGAAGTCGGGGATCTATCCCTCTATTGTCACTCTGGGAAAAGAACTATCAAACCGGATTGCTGAAAGCCTTTTCTGTCAAGCATTTGGGCATTGAGAAACTGATAGAAACTCATGAAATAGGGGCAAATCGTCAAACTCTATCCTAGTAATGGTTTCAGGCTTCGCCCTTCCGAAAGTGACAGAAGAGCGATAGTTTGGAATACTTACCACACACTCTCATCATTTTGGCATATAGAGCCGAGGTTTAAATTTCATCCCGGCGATAGATATGATTTTGTCTGTAAATCGATAATCTTTGTACATTCCCAATAGAGAAGAGTTGAGGGCAAAGTATTGTTATGTCTCAAGTACATAGTGAAAGTACATGGATCGACAAATTGGCTAGAGTTGGATATACCGCCAAAGGGATTGTGTATGCAACTATCGGCTTATTAGCGGTACAAGCTGCATTAGGCAACGGTGGGAAAACTACAGATAGCAAAGGCGCTTTAGGCACAATTGCAGCCCAGCCCTTTGGTCAGTTCATGTTAGCGGTAGTCGCCTTGGGTTTGATTGGATATGTAGTTTGGCGTTTTGTCCAAGCGATTCAAGATCCTGATCAGAGAGGCGAAAGTAATGATGCTGACGATATTGTCAGACGTATTGGTTATGGGATTAGTGGTTTAATTTATGCCAGTTTAGCCTTCAGTGCGATTCAAATCATTGTGAGTGCAACTCAGAGTGCTGGCGGTGGAAGTACAAAGCAAACGTGGACAGCCCGCCTGCTTGCCCAACCCTTTGGTCAGTGGTTAGTGGGTATAATTGGGGCAATTATTATTGGTTACGGCTTTTACCAATTCTATAAAGCTTACAAAGCTAAATTCCGCAAAAAGATGAAGTTGCATGAGATGAGTAATACTGAGGAAACATGGGCAACTCGTGTGGGAAGATTGGGTTTAGCGGCGCGGGGTGTAGTCTTTGTGATGATTGGTTTCTTTGCAATTCAGGCAGGTCGTCAGTATGATTCTAGTGAAGTCAGAGGACTCAATGGGGCGTTAGACACACTGTCTCGACAACCTTATGGACCTTGGTTATTGGGAATTGTGGCGATTGGTTTAATTGCCTACGGCATTCACATGTTTGCCCAGGCACAATATCGGCGGATTCGAGCGTAAATTCAATAGTATTTCAAAGTCCAAAACCTTTTTAGGTTAGAAAATCGTTGTCTGTTATTGTTGTTTTTTTCATCGAACGATTATCATGTACTTGATTGTCTTAGGCGCAGGACCGGAGGGGGCTAGCTTAATTGACTTAGCAATCAAAGATGGTCATGAGGTTGCCCTGATTGAAGAAGATGTGGAACGAGCCAGAACTGTTCTCAAAAACCACGATATTAATGTATTTCAAGGGGATATTGCCAAGGGGAGTCTCTTGGACGAAGCCAGTGCAGATCGGGCTGATGCCCTGATCGCCGCCACGAGTGATGACTCCGCTAATCTCATGGCGATGTTTCTGGGCAAAGAGTACGAAATCAAAACGCTGATTAGCATGGTAAATCATTCAAGTCATCAGTCTCTTTTTGAACGTTTAGGAGTACAGGTTCTCACCAATCCAGAAATGATTATTGCTAAGTCTCTCTATGGGATGATGGAAGATTCTGACAATGAATAAAAAGTAACTCAAAACTCAAGCCTATTTGTTATCGTGAATCAACGTATTAAAACCATCCTGCGTGACGTGGGTCTATTTCTTCATGTCCCAGGAGTAATGGCATTAGTGTCTCTACCTATCGCCATTTTTTTGGGTGAATATTATGCAATACTGCCCTTCTTCTGGACAGCATTAGCGTCATTAGCGGCGGGACAAGGGCTTTATCGTCTGTTTCGTCATGCAAAAGCCTCACGCCTACCTCATGCGTTGGTGGCTGTTGCCCTCAGCTGGGGATTAATTCCCTTTTTTGGTGCTATCCCATTGGTATTAATTGCGTCTCATTTAGCTGATGTTACTCTCCCTTCCATGACTATGCTGAATTTTCAGGAACCCTGGAATGCCTTATTTGAAGCCTTTTCCGGGTTTACCAGTACAGGACTAAGCATGGCACTGCGCTCGAGTGATTTACCGCGTAGTATACAGTGGTGGCGTTCCTTTATGGAATGGATTGGCGGCGTGGGTGTGATTGTGCTAATGGTTTCAATCTTAGAACCCAGTACTGATGCTTATCAACTTTACTATGCTGAAGGACGCCAGAAGCGAATTGGTTTAACGGTTCAAGAGACAGTACGTAAAATTTGGTGGATTTATTTGCTATTCACCGTAGTGAGTGTCGTCTGGTTGCGCTTGGTCGGAATGCCGTGGTGGGATGCGCTGAATCATGGCATGACGGGGATTTCAACAGGGGGATTTGCCATCACCGACAATAGTATTGGTTCCTATAGTCCTCAAATCCAGTTAGCTGTTATCCCGATCATGATAGCGGGGGCGATTAGTTTCCCCATTCACTATCAACTGATTCGCCAGCGAAAGCTATCCGCATTGTGGCAAGATACTCAACATCGGGCGCTGTGGATACTGCTAGCTTTGGGTGTCGTGCTCCTGGTACTCGAAGACTATTGGTTTAGAGGTCAAATTCAGTGGATTGATAGTATATTCCAGTGGGCTTCAGCCTTGGGAACTTGTGGTTTTAGTACGACAAACTTGCGATTGTGGAGTCCCACAACCAAGTTATTATTAACGTTCGGCATGATTTGCGGTGGCGCTTCCGGTTCTACAGTGGGTGGGTTGAAACTGACTCGGGTTGTATCGTTGTTTAAAGGGATTCTCTGGCGCTTTCAACGCATTACCCTCAAACCCCATCAGATGATGCGCTATGTATTAGATGGCGAAGTGATTAAGGAAAATGAAGCGAATCGTCGGATTGAGTCGGCGGCTGTTCTGGCAATACTTTGGTTGGGTTCAATTGCGATTGGTGTTGTAGTTTTAGTCCATATCGTTACACCTCAGTATAGTTTAAGTGACATTATCTTTGAAACCGCATCAGCCCTCGGAAGTGTCGGCTTATCTAGTGGAATCACCCATCCTAATTTGCCGTGGCTAGGTAAGTTGACGTTGATTGTCTTGATGTGGATGGGACGCTTGGAGATTATTCCCGTACTGCTTTTGCTATCTTGGCCCCTAGGTGGCGTAGGCAAGATGATTGGCAGGAAAATCCGTCGGATGTAACAAGCCATCGTCGGGGCAATTCACAACTTACCCCGACAGGATATAAATTTACACAGAAACAGAATTAGTCAATTTTTTTCTTGACTTCCTCTTTTACATTCTCCACGGAATGTCGTACTTTAGCTTCGGTTTGTTTAGCTTTGCCTTCAGCTTTATCTTCTGGATTACCCGTAATCTCTCCCATGGCTTCTTGGGCTTTGCCTTCAATATTTTTGGCTGTTGCTTTCATTCGATCTTCAGTACTCATATTGATTTATTTAGGTAACTTCTACATCCAGTATTATATCGAATCAAGTAGACTATATACGTCTAGCTCCAGAAGTACTTCTTTAGAAATAGGTATTATTATAGATGGCGTTATTGTGGATAATCTATTGGAAACCTCCGTTCCTCCGGTTTCCCGCTAGTCATCCCCACCCTACAGCCGTTCATTCTCGTTCCCCTTCCGGCTACGAAAATCCGTCTGTTGAGGGTGGGGACTTCCGCGATACGTTAAGCGTATCTTTCTTCATGTTTGACAATGACCCAAACCGCATGAATGGAACCCGGAAGCAAACCCAGTAAAGTTAACAAAATGTTAATCAAAAAGGCTGAGCTAATTCCTGTGGTCAGAAAAACGCCCACAGGTGGGAGAAGAATTCCCAAAACTATTCGGAGTAACTTCATAAGGATTAATAAATTCAGTTCGTCGGTTACTCTATAAAGCTTAACGGCTAAACTAGGCGATTAACCTCCATCTGGAGAATGATTTTGTCGTCATTGTCGCGTGGGCAAGGTGAATCAACTCCTTTGTATCACTTAGGTAGGTTGGGTTGAAGGAAGTGAAACCCAACAGACTCAAGCCAGCTTGTGTTGGGTCTCGTCTTTTGACCCAACCCACCTCAATTTATCCAGAAAACCAATCTGACAGGGGGCAAAATCTATCTCTGTAGAGATGACGGTCAGACCCATAAAGATAGATAGTAATAGGAGTATCGTTTTTTCAGATATTTGAACATTACAGGTGAGGAAAAAATTATGAAGGCATTCTTTTTGACCTTGTTAGCCATAGCCTTGAGCTTATTGGTTGTTGATTTAGTTGTTCCAGGGGTTGACCTAGCGACATTTCCGGCTGCTTTATTAGGTGCAGCCTCCATTGGAGTGGTGAATTCATTTATTAAGCCAATTCTGTCTGTGCTATCTCTCCCCTTCAATATTGTGACACTCGGATTATTTTCTGTGGTGGTCAATGGATTGTGTTTTTGGTTAGCTGCTGTAGCTGTACCTGGATTCACCGTTCATGGCTTATTCGCATTCATTTTCGGTCCAATTGTCCTATCTCTGGTTAATACCTTCTTGAGTAACTACTTTGCTCAACGAGAACCTGAACTTGAGATGGAATAAGGACAACGCTGTATTGGTGGACACCTGGACTTTAATTGAAGAGTCGCCAGAGTACCACTTTTAGAGGATGATGGTTAGCGCCATATATCCTAAGATGCAGTTTTGATCAGAATAACTCATCCCCCCTTGCTACAAAGCACTGACTCTCAAATTATCACTTGCTTTGAGTATAAATACAGGTAGTCTGACTCAAGTCAACTTACTGAAAACTAGGATTCGGTTAAGCGAACTAGACACAATGTCTTCTTTTATCCTAAATTGGGGATGGGTATTAACCCTTATTGATCAATAACGTCTTTTAAATCGGTTTTGACGATAACCTGTGGAGGAAAGCTATGACAGTTTTAGAACGAGTACAGGAGATGTTTGATTACCTCTGGGGAGGCGTCAAGCGAATTTTTGGCGCTAACGATGATGAATATCCAGATACAGGTGTTCAACCCTTTGAAGGCGATCGCCCCAAGGAACGGAAATAAATTACCAAGTACAGGTTTAATATAGCCATCCTGTTTGAGTTGTGAAATGCTAGATGCTCAGATCCCCGACTTCTTGAAGAAGTTGGGGATCTTGTTCTCATTCGGTTATCGGTGAGCTAGGGCGGGTTTTGTTTTTCCGTTATCGGTGAGCTAGGGCGGGTTTTGTTTTTCCGTTATCGGTGAGCTAGGGCGGGTTTTGTTTTTCCGTTATCGGTGAGCTAGGGCGGGTTTTGTTTTTCCGTTATCGGTGAGCTAGGGCGGGTTTTGTTTTTCCGTTATCGGTAAATAGCTGAATTTAGTCCCTAAACCCGCCCCTACAATTGTCCCTAAACCCGCCCCTACAATTGTCCCTAAACCCGCCCCTACAATTGTCCCTAAACCCGCCCCTACAATTGTCCCTAAACCCGCCCCTACCGTGTCTAAAGGGAAACCAGACAATGGATTTAATCCCTAACTTTTGTTACTCGACTGACGCTTTAGACAGCCTACCCAAAATTTCACTTTTTAATACATCCTGCTGTTGATTGCTTTGAACAATGACAGCGACTTGATTATTGAATATCTCCATATATCGGCGATCGCGTTCATTAAAACTGGTCTTAAAATAATCAGGAACATCAAGACAATCAGCCAGGTGATCCTCCTGGAAATTCCCCCGTTTGCGCTTGTTGAGTAACTGCGTCACCCCCAATAACTCCCCATCGCGACTTAAAACAGGCATACAAAGTAAACTATAGGTGCGATATCCGGTTGCTAGATCCATTTGTTTGGCGTGTAATGCGCCATCATGGTCATACAAGTCATAGGGAATCATCATTAGCTTACCAGATGCTGCCACTTGACCCGCAAACCCCATACCAATTTCACAGCGAATTTTCCCAACACCGGGAAGTTCAGTCCATAAATCACCCCGTTGGCGATCAACTAGCCACAGGATACTGCGATCAGCATTGGTCAACTTTTGCGCCGCATCCATGACTTTTTGCAGAATTTCCTGAGAGGTCCAATTCCCTTGACTAATCGAACTAATTGCTAACCATAACGCATCGATCGCTTGTCGCCCCTGAATGATCCGCATTTCTCGATAAAAAGATTGTACGCCTTCCAGAATCGGCAGAATTGAGGGGACAGATTGATCCAGTTGCTTTTCATCGGCTTTGCTAAACCCTTTAGGGTCAATGCGTTCAGATAATGGTGCGCCGCGATCGCTAGTAGGTTTGAGTTTATTAATTAATTCAATCAGTGCTACCACAGTCTGCTGCGAATTGACGATAGGATAGACTAAATGACTGTGAATTAGATAATCCTTAAACTGAGGAGTAGCGGTTTGAATTAACGTCGAGAGGCGGGGATGCTTCTGACTAATTCCATGTCGCATTGGTTTAGAGATAGAGGCTAACTCGCTTTCATCAGCAGCAAGCTGAACTTCTCTTAATTTTCCCGTTTCATTATCAACAATTAATGACCAAAACGCTTGGTTTTCGCTATTCAAGACAAAAATCGTCGTCTGTTCAGTATCTAGCGTCTTGGTCACTGATTTGGCAATAAAATTTAGCATGTTATGCATCACCTCATCGCTATGGTTGCCCACGGCTTGATTAAGCATTACCAGGGTATTGTGAACCCCTTCTTTGGGTTGAATTTGGGTAAACTGCTTTAAAGTTTCATGAGTCTTGGCATATTGCAAAATCACACCCACTCGCTCATTAAACACTTGCATGGACTGACAGTCATGCTCATCAAAACTGGCTTGAAATTGTTCAGGCGGTTGGGGCCAATCTTCATGTTTATAGAACGGAAAATTTCCGGGTTTCCGTTTATTAACCAATTGCGTCACGCCAATTAATTCACCATCGGCGTTAAATACAGGCATACAGAGCAAGCTACAGGTGCGATAACCCGTGGTGCGGTCAAATTTGCGCGAATTCGTCGCATCGGGATGATCATACAGATCAAAAGGAATATTCAGGGGTTGACCTGTTTTAGCCACCTTACCCACAAATCCCACACCGACAGGAACTCGCATTTGGGTTAAAGAACCATCAGCTTGGAGAATTTTTGTCCATAAATCATGGTGATCGCGATCCAAAAGCCATAAGGTACTGCGGTCAGCATTCATCAGTTTCTTCGCCGCATCCATGACTCGTGGCAGGATTTCTTGAATGTCTAAACTACTCTTATCTAGGGAACGAGTGGCTTCGGCTAAAGCGGCGGTGGCTCGCAGTTTCTTTGTGGCACGATAACAGGATTGACAGCTTTCCAGAATTCGGCGAATTGCCGGAACAAATTCTGCTAGTTGCTTTTGATCCCGTTGACTAAAGCCGTGGCGATTGATTAACCAATGTCCTTGATTGTCAGAGTTTTTGGGTCGCTTTAATTTGTTGAGTAATTGAATGACAGCAATAACTTGTTGATTTTCATTAGTAATTGGCAACGCCAAGACATTATAGGTATAATAATTGTATTTTTCATCGTATGCTTTAACAAATTCAGACCGCGCATCTTGGTAAACATTCGAGCGAATATTAATGGGTTTTCGAGTTTTTGCCACTTGACCTGCAATTCCTTCCCCTAATCGTACCTGAATATCCAGAAATTCACTCCCTTCATTTTCAGCCACGACTGACCAAAGTTCAGTTTTGTCTTCATTGAGTAAAAAGATAGTCGCGCGATCGGCGCTGAGTAAATCACCAATGCGTAAGGTTACGTCTCGCAACACCTCATACAGCGCCTGCGCCGAATCTCTACCATCAGCAACACAAGCTAGTTGAGAGACTAACAGTTTCCGCTCCAGTTCAGCCAGAGTTTTCTGAAATTGCGAATGTTGAGGTTCAGGTTCTAATGCCGCTAGATGTTTTTTTACCCAACTGGGGTTAAAAACTGACCGATAAATGCGATTGTGAACGTTTAAAATACTTCCTTGTTTGACCACTAATCCAGACAATCGCAGTTCCATTTGTGCCGGACTATCATCATCAATGATTTCTCCGTATCGATTCGGGGAATTGCCAAAGTCTGATATCCCATGAATGGCAGAGGAATGAGACGAAGATAGAATTTTTTGGTAAAGTTTTAACAGGGAACGACTGCGTTGTTCATTTCGGAGTAAGCGATCGCGAATGGTACGTAAATGTTCGGGTTCATCGTGGCTTTCCCAGTTTTCCAAAATGCGCGATCGCACCAGTTGCTCAACCCAGTGGGATTCTTGTCCTAGCGGTGGTGCATCCTCAGCTTCGACAATCAGTTTGCAGAGTTTCTGGGTGAGGAATGGCTGTCCCTGTGTCCAACTGAGTACCGCTTTCGTCAGTTCCTGGGAATTGGCAGATTTGACCGTTAACCCTTTGGTAATGGGTTCAGCTTCGTCTAAGCGAAAACCCGTGAGTTCAATGGCTTTTCCACAGTTGAAGGGAAGACTATAGGCTTGGGAACGAATTAAATCCGTTGGCGACGCCACGCCTAAAATCGCAAAGGTGAGGCGGTTATATTCCGGTTGATCGGCGCGATTATTGTGACAAGCGCGAATTAAACCAAAAAAGTCATTTACGGAAAACGGTAAACGGAGAACACTGTCTACTTCATCGACAAAGATAATTAATTTTTTTCCCAAAAGCGATTGATGTTTGAGAAGGACATCTTTAATAAATCGCACTAATCCCTGGGTACTGGATAGGATTTCATAGTTGCTCCACCAGCTATCAAAGTCGCCAATTTTCTCCAGGAGATTAAAACTATCAGCTAGGGTATAGGTAATACTGCCATAAAATTCACTCGGCGTAATATCGGGACTAATAATTTCGGTTAAATCAATCGCAGCACAGGCAATTCCTTCCGACTGGAGTCGCGTCATGGTTTGGACTCGCAAGCTGGATTTGCCCATCTGTCGGGAATTCAGGACATAACAAAAGAGTCCCGCTTTTAAGGCTGTATAGAGAGCGCGATCGGCTTGTCGCCAGACGTAGGTGGGAGAATCAGCCGGGAGACTGCCACCAACTTTATATTCATACATGGTTTAGGTTTACTGAATAAGTCTTGTTGTGGGGTAGGATGCAGGGGAAGCATGTTTCAGACGTGCCATGGCACTATGGCAAGCTGGGGGAGCAAACTTCGAGTATTCTTTGGTAAATCCTCGATAAATCCATAATAACTTTGTTGAAGCATGGTTTCCCAAGGGATTTGTTTGTGTAGGCATCCTGTATTCTAAACTTCCTCCTACCTTGTAATAGTTCGTCTCTGACATGACATAAATTATAGTTAAATTCCCTAGGCAATAAATGAGAAAGTGGCTCGTTTTATCGAACGGGGCGAACAAAGTTGAACGGCTATTGGCAAACCTCTAGTTTTTCTAAGGCTTGAGGATGGGTAACAAAGTAATAGTTGAGCCAATTGCAGCCTCGCAAGAGCATTTCATTTAATTCTTCAACCCGCCATATCCGTGCCGTACCATCATGGGATGCAGTGGCAAGGTACTTTCCGTCGGGGCTAAAACTAACACTCGTTACTGCACGCTGATGCCCCTTAAATTCTGCTAGCGGGTTACCCCATAAATCCCACAACCGGGCAGTACCGTCCTCACCAGCCGTGGCGATATACAGTTCATTGGGGCTAAAACTCACACTCCTTACCCAACCCTGATGCCCCTTAAATTCCGCAAGCGGGTTGCCAGATAAATCCCATAATCGGGCAGTACCATCATGACTAGCCGTGGCGATGTATTCTCCAGTGGGGCTAAAGCTGACATTCGTTATCCAGTCTTGATGCCCCTGAAATCCCGTTAGCGGGTTCCCCGATAAGTGCCAGAATCGAACTGTGCCATCCTCACCAGCCGTGGCGATATACGGCTCATTCGGGCTAAAACTGACACTGGTTACCCAGCCTTGATGCCCTTTGAATTCGGCTTTTTGCTTGCCCGATAAGTCCCACAGTCGGGCAGTACCATCTGATGAAGCCGTAGCCATGTATTGCCCATTTGGGCTAAAGCTAACATCGGTTAACCAGTCCTGATGCCCTTTGAATTCGGCTTTTTGATTACCTGATAAGTCCCACAATCGAGCCGTACCATCCTCCCCAGCCGTGGCGATGTATTCTCCATTGGGGCTAAAACTGATACGGGTTACCCAACCCTGATGTCCCTTAAATTCAGCGTTTTGATTACCAGACAAGTCCCACAGTCGGGCAGTGCCATCCGATGAAGCCGTAGCAATGTATTGCCCATTGGGGCTAAAGCTAACACTGGTTAACCAGCCCTGATGTCCCCTAAATTCGGCTTTTGGGTGGCTAAACAAATCCCACAACCGAACAATACCGCCCTCACTCGCTGTGGCAAGGTACTCACCATTGGGACTAAAACTGACACTGGTTACCCAACCCTGATGCCCTTTCAACTCGGCAATTTGATTGCCAGACAAGTCCCACAACCGAGTAGTGCTATCGTCATGGGCAGTGGCAATATACTCACCATTTGGGCTAAAATCGACACTCAAGACTGTACCCTGAACCCCCCCTTGAAATTCAACGAGTTGCTTCCCGAATAAATTCCACAATCGGGCAGTACCGTCAGTCGAAGCCGTCGCCAGGTATTCACTATTGGGGCTAAAACTCACACTCAAGACTTTGCCTTGATGCCCCTCGAATTCAACAAGCTGCTGCCCCGATAAGTCCCACAATCGGGCAGTACCATCTTCCCCAGCCGTGGCGATGTATTCTCCATTGGGGCTAAAACTGACACTCCAGACTTGACCTTGATGCCCCCGGAATTCAACAAGCTGCTGCCCCGATAAGTCCCACAATCGGGCAGTACCATCTTCCCCAGCCGTGGCGATGTATTCTCCATTGGGGCTAAAACTGACACTCCAGACTTGACCTTGATGCCCCCGGAATTCAACAAGCTGTTTCCCCGATAAGTCCCACAATCGGGCAGTACCATCTTCCCCAGCCGTGGCGATGTATTCTCCGTTGGGGCTAAAACTGACATGGGTTACCCAACCCTGATGTCCCTTGAATTCAGCTTTTTGATTGCCAGATAAGTCCCACAGTCGGGCAGTGCCATCTGATGAAGCCGTCGCCATGTACTTACTATTCGGACTAAAACTGACATGCCATATTCTTTGCTGATGCCCTTTGATTTGATTCCGTTCTCGAATGTTGTCAAGAATTTGTTGTAGGGCGACCACGGGACTGGTGGTAAGTTCCTCTGGGAGGAGACGACTATCTTGCGCCTGCTTTTGCAAAGCTTGCCCTGCTTCCATGGCTAAAAGTAACCCTTCGATTTCGTCACCCCTACTTTCAAACCGTTGCAAAGCTTGAAAACTGACCCGTTCGAGTCGAGTACTTTCCATCGTCTGTTTTAGTTCTCCAATCACTAAGTTGACGACGATTCCTGCAACTCCTGCCCCAAATAAAGAGACGAACAGAATCCCCAAGCCCATACGAATCGTGCGTTGGGCTTTATGTGTCGCCTCAACCAATATCTGATTTGCCTGTTCGACTGCCTCCTTTTGCTTTCTCTCTAACTCCAAAGCCATTCGTTTATCCAATTCTTGGCTAGCCGCTAAAAAGTGATAATCGCGATCGCTTAAACTTTTATTAGTTGCCCACGCCAAGGCTTCTTGCAATGCTTGCCCCTGCAACAGCCGTGATTGATCTTGACAGTTCGATTCCTCCCAGGCAGTAATTCCCTGACTATAGGGTCGCAAATTGGCTAATTCTTTCTCCACCCAACGATGGTTAAAAATCCCGGCATAAATGGGGTTATAAACTCTTAAATATCTCTGCTGTCTAACCACCAACCCCGTCAGTCGCAATTCAACTTGTTCCGGACTCTCGTCTGTGGGGATTTGTCCCTGCTGTAAAATATGTTGATAGAGTCCCAGTAATCTACCTGCACGATGCTCATTTGCCAGGATGCGATCGCGGATTGTTCTCAAATGCTCTGGTTCATCCCACGCTTCCCAGTTTTCGATAATACACTGTTGCACTAACAGCTCAATCTCATTAGCCGCCGATGGATTATCGGGATGGAATTCCTGACCCCTTGTATCCCATTCTTGAACAATGAAAGAACATAGTTTTTGAGTCAGAAACGGTTGTCCTCCTGTCCAATCCAATACCTCAGTTAAAACCGCTTCAGCATTCTCTACGTAATTCTGCAATCCTTTGATTAAAGCTGAATTGGCTTCGGCAAAAGTAAAGCCGGTTAACTCAATTGCCTGACCAATATTAAACGGTGTCCGCTGTTTGTCGGCGATCAAATCCGATGGCGTAGCGACTCCCAACAAACAAAAGGTGAGGCGTTGATAGTCGGGATTATCCACCCGTTGATTATAGCAAGCTCGGATAAACGTAAAAAAGTCATCTTTGAAGTTAATTTTCAGGATACTATCGATTTCATCAATAAAAATAACGATGTTGTCGGATAACTCGATTAGGAGGACATCATCAATAAATTCACTCAACCGTTGTACTGGAGATAACAGAGAGCGATCGCGCCACCAGTTGCTAAAGTTAATCTTCCTGGAAAGTCGAAACCCACGCAACAACTCAGACACCAATCCGCCATACCATTCTTCCGGCGTCACATGGCTACCAATGCGAGTCATATCAATCGCGGCACATTTGACACCTTGGGCTTTTAGCTTCTTCGTCATCTGCACCCGCAAGCTGGATTTACCCATTTGCCGGGAGTTGAGAACGTAGCAAAACTCTCCGTTAATTAATCCCTGATACAATTGAGCATCCGCCTGTCGCACCACATAAGTCGGGTGGTGATACTCTAAACTTCCTCCTATTTTGTAATAATTGCTATCTGACATAGAGTCATTTTAGATTAGTGTAATCCCAGTAGAGACGCGCCATGGCGCGTCTCTACAATTTGGGTCGCTAGAATTCATAATGCATGATTCGCTGAAAATAGTGCCGATATAACTGACAACGAGGAATGACGCGATCGCGCTTTCGCTGAATCAGTCCCATACTGTATAATTGGTACGCCTGCATAGTTTCGATTCGCACGGGTTCGGTGGCACTAACAACCTGTTTTAACGCAGCAGCTAATTCCGAATTTTCTTTGAGGATTCCCCAATGTCGGCGCAAATGTGCTTCATAGATTCCTACTTCGGTTGGCGCATCTTGTAATAATTGGCAGAGCGTTACCTCCTGACGCGCTAAGTGATAAAGTCCTAATCTGACTAAATACGGATGTCCCCCTACCATCGCCATGAACTCTTGGACTTGTGTCTCATCCCAATCCAGTTGATAGCGTTGAGCTAAATCAGCGACTTGTTGCGAGGTAAACTCTGGCAATTCTACCGGTAATCCCACATTAAATGGGGATTGATTAATATCCAAGAGTCCATAATCTTCCGTTGAATGTGCTACGACTAATCGCAATTCTTCCCAACTATCAACCGTCTTGGCTTCTTCATGCCAACTACGTAACATGGGAAAGAAGCCTTGAGCAACATCGGGGGATTGAAACACCCGATCCGCTTCATCTAATGCCAAAACTAAGGGTGACTCCAGTTGTTCTAATAAATGATCTTGGATGTAGGTTGTACAATTAACAATACTGCCCCGATCCTGATCCCAATACTCATCCAGTTGAGCATCCAGTTTGAGTTTAGAACTGATACAAACACACAACCAGCGCAAAAAGCGATTCAGACTGCTAAAAACGTCCGCCTCAGCTTGGAGCAAATTTAACCGCACCGTGGCATAACCTTGCTGTTCTGCATAGTCCAGAATCCGGTCTAGCAGCGACGTTTTACCCATTTGCCGAGGTGCTTTAATCCGAATCAGCGCCCCAGGTTGACGAATTGTCTGATAACAACGCTCCTCAATGGGAGGGCGTTCTATATAAAACTGAGAATTGAGTTCCACTGAACCATTCGGTAGTTCCCCAAGAAGGGCGGGTTTAGTTAAGTTAGAGGTTGTCTTTAGAATGTTATCAGTAAAACCCGCCCCTACAACTCCCTGCTTCTGTTCCCGTTGCTGCACGCCTGTGGTTACAGAAGGCGGTGGTGATGCAGTCGGGGCGACTTGTTTGGACTTTTCCGGGCGGCGACGTTCCCACTCTAGATTAAACCGTTGCATAATCGCCTCTTTATCGTACCGTTTGTGCCAGAGTTTCAGGGTAAAGTGCCAATCATGTAATCCTTTCTTTCCCGGACGATTATCTTCTAGAATCTCGACAAAATCTGCTAGCCGTCTCAGCGCTTCTTTAATTTGTTCGCTATTTAATTTGCCTTCATAGGGATCTAAGGATGTCAATTCTTGGAGAAATCGCACCTTTGTCCTGACAACCAACTGGTTTTCACTTTGCCAGTTGACTTTTATCTGTAGATGTTCTGTATTCTCCCACTCGTCATTGGCGTAAGCCAGCAACGCTTCTAACAGGCGCTTTGCCCGTTTTTTTGCTTGAGGTCCATAGTTCGGTCTAGCCATCGACAAGTCCCACCCGGTAAAAACGTTGGGGGGGTTCCCCTAAGTTGGGTAACATCCCCTAACGATTTATCCCCCATTGTAGATAACTTCTCGCTACCAGCACAGGTAGCAAAGTTGGGGGTAGTTCCCCCGTTGGTAGTAGGCACGCTTCGTGCCTCCCTAATCTGTCATTGGAGAACAGAGCATAGCATAGTCACTGACTTTTCATGGTATGTGGCGCAACGTGAGTATAGAGACGTGCCATGGCATGTCTGTAGGGGCGGGTTTCACTACTATCTTTTCGGTGGCGCCCGGATATGACTAAACCCGCCCCTACTCAGGTTTCTAGACTTCCCGTGAAAAGTCAGTATAGCTGTTGGGGTTCTAATACCGTTTCGCTTTTACTTTGCCCCCAATGATTCCCTCAGTAGAGGGTTGACAAATTTCGCTTCATAATAATTTTTTTAGGGAATTGGTATAATTTGCGTTCTTGAGAGCAATCTCACCATCGACAAGTCAAATCTAGCAATAAAGTTGGGGGAATTCCCTAATTAAGCGACTTCCCCTAACTGTTTATCCCCCATTGTAGAAAACTTTTAGCGTCAAGCCTAGGCGATTAGCTTGAGGGAAATTCCCCCAACTATTCTGAATTCATGAGTCAAATGACTCGCGATTGAGCAAAGAAATGATTGAGAGTTGCGATGTTTTTTCAGAGCGTTCTCGATTATTTTATAGCTCGGTAATGCCAATCCTGGCATTCACTCTGTTTCAGTTGTTTTGAATTGACTCAACTTAAGGAGAAAAACAATGTCAAATCTTGACATCATTCGTGCTTGGAAAGATGAAGAGTATCGCAATAGCTTGAGTGACGAGCAACGGGCGCAGTTGCCTGAAAACCCCGCAGGGATGATTGAACTGTCAGATGAAGATATGGGTGCGATTTCAGGAGGATTTGCTGCTTCTCGCTCCGTTTCAAGACAGGGCGGATGTAGCTGTAGCTGTGGTGGTAACTGTTGTAGTAAGCCACAAATACAGAATATTGCAGCACTATTGTAGATTTTGATTTGATGTGGATGGGATATAAAAATAACCGTTTTCTAGGATAAAACCAAAGAAGAAAGGTAAATTTTTATAGCCCACCATTCTCTTCATATGACAGTGCTTTACTAGCAAATTTCATCTTTCGTGAATATTCTCAGGAGACTAACACTATGCATCAGACATCCTTTCAATCTTCAGCTTGGTACAATGCGATTCCATTAACTGAACGCATTACATTCCTACGCACGCAGCAGAGCAAGACACCAAAAGTTGAAGTTAATGTGGCTCTTGCTCAACGCCGGATGCAACGATGGAAATCGCAATTTCCATTTACGAATGACTCTTACTTTGATCAACGTCTCACCATGGATGCAATTACAGAGAAGGAATTTATTTACCTTCTTGGTGAACCCACTGATGTTATGAAAACTCGTTTTTCAGCTATCCCAGATTGGTTGACAGACTTGGCTCAGGCTTTTTTTCATCCTACCTACTCCAATGCCACTATAATTCTCCCTCCACAGAAGCTTGGAGAGCAAAAAGAATCGGGATTTTTGTACGCCATCGAGCCACTGATTAGCCAAGGACTTGACCGCTTACATGAAGGAATTCAGAAGCTAATCCAAACATACCAAAATTTACCCTTCGATCCCACGACAATTAAAGCCTTGCTATTTGCAAATTTACCAGGTGAATTACTCTGGATGTTGAATCGTACAATGATTTTAGAACTCAATGTAGCGCGTTTGCAAGGATTATTAGTTGGTGACTTGCCAGAGGATCGATTTCAAAGCTTTTTAGAACGCCTACATCAGCATGAGGTGGTAATTTTTATCTTAAAAGAGTATCCAGTTTTAGCCCGTCAACTTGTGATTAGCATTAACCAATGGGTCAGCTATAGCTTGGAATTTCTTCAACACCTCTGTACTGATTGGTCAGATATCCGTACCACATTCAGTCCAGAAGCAGAGACAGGTGTAATGGTTCAAATAGATGGCGGCGTTAGCGACACCCATCGAGGCGGACGTTCTGTGCTAATTGCCAAGTTTAGCTCTGGCTTTCAGATAGTCTATAAGCCAAAATCTCTAGCTGTTGATGTTCATTTTCAGCAACTCCTAGAATGGCTTAATCAACGAGGTAATTATCCCCCATTTCGCACCATAAAAATAATAAATCGTGGTACTTATGGTTGGGTGGAATTTGTTACTGCGAAAGGCTGTAATGACCCAGAATGTCTACAAAATTTTTATAAGCGTCAGGGCGGTTATTTGGCGCTATTGTATGCACTAGAAGCTACCGATTTTCACCTGGAAAATTTAATTGCAGTAGGCGAACATCCGGTTTTAGTTGACTTGGAGTCACTATTTCATCCCCGGATTGAAAGCATTGATATTAAGAAATCAGAGCAACTTGCTATCAATACAATTGATAACTCTGTTTTGCGTGTTGGTTTACTGCCCCAACGCTTCTGGGCAAATGCTGAATCTGAGGGAGCTGAGATAAGCGGCTTAGGAGGGAAAGAAGGTCAACTAACACCCCATCGCGTCTCGTATTCGGAAGAAATAGGGACAGATGAAATGCGGGTAGCCCGTAAGCAAATGCCAATGTCAGGCAGTCAGAATCGACCAACTCTGAATGATGCGGAAGTGAATGTACTGGATTACACTGAGGCAATCATCACTGGCTTTACCAACATATATCAGTTGATTTTGCAATATCGGGATGAGTTGCTATCAGAAAATAGTCCTTTGGCTCGTTTTGCAGAAGATGAAGTACGCTTTCTCCTAAGACAAACCCGCAGTTATGGTCTATTATTACATGAGAGTTTTCATCCTAACTTGTTACGCAATGCCTTAGATCGTGATCGCTTTTTTGACCGACTCTGGGTGGGAATAGAAAAGCAGCCATATTTGACAAAGGTGATTGCTGCTGAACGTGATGACTTGTGGCAAGGTGATATTCCCATGTTCACAACTCGCCCTAATTCCCGCGCTATTTGGAGTAGTTTTAATAAAAAAATTGCCGATTTCTTTGATGAAACAGGCATGACTTTAGTGCAACGTCGTATTCAACAACTCAGTAATGCTGATCTCAAGCAACAGATATGGTTTGTCCGTGCTTCTCTCTCTACATTGGCAATGGCAGAGGAGCAAGCAAAATGGCCAACTTATCATTTGAATAAACCGCAAAATAGTGCCAGTTATGAGCAACTGGTGGCAGCAGCACAAGTAGTGGGCGATCGGCTAGAGAAGCTGGCATTGAATGGTGAGAAAGATATCTCTTGGATTGGTCTAACGCTCATTGAAAAACACTGGACTCTCACTGCATTGGAAATAGACCTTTATGAGGGTCTACCAGGGGTTATCCTATTTCTTGCGTATCTGGGTGCTCTAACTGAACAAAAGCGTTACACTGCTCTAGCAAAAGCGGCATTGGTAACAATGCAACGTCAGGTAGAGAGTAGTAGAGAATACATCAAGTCACTCGGTGGCTTTAGTGGGTGGGGTGGGGTAATTTATACTTTGACCCAGCTAGGGGTTTTGTGGAATGAGCCAGAACTGCTAACTGAAGCTGAATCACTCGTCGAGCAGTTCCCGAATTTGATTTCAAAAGATGAACAACTGGACATTCTTAGTGGTACAGCCGGTGGTCTTGCCAGTTTAATTAGCCTATATCGTTGCCGACCATCCCAACGCACACTTGCGGCTGCAATTCAATGTGGCGAGCGCCTGATCACTACTGCTAAACCGATGGAATATGGAGTTGGTTGGACAACCCAGATTGCTGAGTTAAAACCGCTGACTGGTTTCTCTCATGGTGTAGCTGGGATTGCTTGGGTGCTACTAGAACTTGCCAGCTTAACTGGTGAGCAACGTTTTAAAACAACGGCTCTAGCTGCTATTGAATACGAGCGCAGTCTCTTCCGTCCTGAAGTGGGAAATTGGCCCGACTTGCGCGATTTTTCCAGTTCAATTCTGGCAGATAAAGACGACAACCAACCGACTTGTATGACGGCTTGGTGTCACGGTGCGCCAGGAATTGGGTTAGGGAGATTGCGATCACTTCCACATCTTGATGATGCCAAAATTCGTACTGAAATTGATACAGCCCTAAAAACCACTCTGGAGCATGGATTTGGTAGCAATCACTCTCTATGTCATGGCGACTTAGGCAATCTGGAATTGCTGTTACAAGCCAGTCAAACCTTTGATGATCCACAGTGGAAAACTCAAGTTGATCGCTTTGCCGCCATTATCCTCGAAAGTATCGATAAATATGGCTGGCTCTGTGGAGTGCCGTTGGGAGTTGAAACACCCGGACTCATGACGGGTCTTGCAGGTATTGGCTATGGCTTATTGCGTTTGGCAGCACCAGATCGCGTACCCTCAGTGCTGGTACTGGAGCCTCCCAAGCTGAATAGAGCAGTGCAGAAAAGTACAGACTGTGCGATCGCAATCTAATCACATTTCACCTTAAAGACGCAACTCCTAAACTCGGTTGGTGATTAGAGACTAGGGATTGGGAAGCAAACATCCTAAGTTCCCATCCCTAGTAGGGCAATGTAATTCACCACAATCGTGAAGTTTGATCAGCACTGAAAATGAAATACCCAAATGTTCTCCAACACAGTGAAGAAGATTGCGGCGCTGCTTGTATTGCCTCCATCGCCAAACATTACGGACGCATTTTCACGATTAACCGCATTCGCGAACTTGTCGGAACTCGGCAACAAGGTACAACCTTATTAGGATTAAAACGAGGGGCAGAAACACTCGGATTTCATGCACGGTCAGTTAAAGCACCTGCTGAAATTTGCGATAGAATCAAGGAAGTCCCTCTCCCCGCCATTATCCACTGGAAAGGCTATCACTGGGTTGTTTTATATGGCAAACAGGGCAATAAATATGTCGTGGCTGACCCTGGCGCAGGCATTCGATATCTCTCCAAAAAGTGGCTTTTAGAAGCCTGGACTGATGGCGTAATGCTCTTGCTTGAACCTGACCCCGTTCGCTTTTTTGAGCAACCGGATGAAAAAGAAAAAATTGGCGGATTCAGTCGCTTTCTTAAACGGGTTTGGCACTATCGCACCCTACTTTCCCAAACACTGCTGATCAACTGTGTTCTCGGTTTGCTCTCCCTGGCTTCTCCTTTCCTGCTACAAATCCTCACCGATGATGTACTAATTCGAGGTGATACCCAACTGCTAACCCGTGTGGCTATTGCTGTCTGTATTATGCACTTAATTAGCAGCAGCCTCCAACTGATACAATCGAATTTAATCGCCCACTTTGCTCAACGTCTAGAATTGGGACTCATCCTGGAATTTGGACGCCAAATTCTCCGCTTACCCCTGCAATACTACGAATCTCGTCGCAGTGGCGAAGTGGTTAGCCGCCTAGAAGATATTCAAGAAATTAACCAACTCATTTCCCAAGTAGTTGTTAGTCTTCCTAGCCAATTTTTTATCGCCTTTATTTCCTTGGCATTCATGCTTATCTATAGCGGCACACTCACCGCTATTGCTGGTGTAATTGCCCTGTTCATGACCCTATCAACCCTAATTTTCTTACCCAGCCTCCAGCAAAAAATCCGTAATGTCTTAGTCTTATCTGCCGAAAACCAAGGGGTTTTAGTGGAAACCTTTAAAGGCGCAATTACTCTAAAAACCACCACCGCCGCGCCTCAATTTGGCGAAGAATTCCAAAGCCGCTACGGACGCCTTGCGAATGTCACATTCCGAACAGTTCAGATTGGGATTATTAATCATGTTTTTTCTAATTTAGTTTCTAATATTGGTAGTATCGCTTTACTTTGGTTGGGCAGCACGTTGGTAATTAGTCACCAATTAACCATTGGTCAATTGTTAGCCTTTAATAGCATGAATGGCAATTTTACTGCCTTTATCAGTACCCTAGTTAGCTTTGTGGATGAATTCACCCGTGCCAAAACAGCAACCCAGCGGCTTACGGAAGTCATCGACGCGATACCGGAAAGCCCAGATGATACGAAAAAACCGTGGGCAAAAATTCCCAGCAATGCTGATATTAGTTGCACCAATCTTAACTTTCACCATGCTGGCAGAGTTGACCTATTGCAAGATTTTACCTTAACAATTCCTGGGGGCAAAGTTATCGCATTAATTGGTAAATCTGGCTGTGGTAAAAGTACCCTAGCCAAAATCATTGCTGGCTTATATCCAG
Source organism: Coleofasciculus chthonoplastes PCC 7420 (assembly GCF_000155555.1). GTDB lineage: Bacteria > Cyanobacteriota > Cyanobacteriia > Cyanobacteriales > Coleofasciculaceae > Coleofasciculus > Coleofasciculus chthonoplastes_A. Next base: position 223,088 of record NZ_DS989847.1, on the reverse strand, counting down.
CGAATTCTGGTAATATTCGCTTTGGTCTTTATAACCTACAAGACCTATCCTTAGACGGTTTGAGACAACAGGTAGTTCTGGTTCCCCAAGATGCTCATTTTTGGAGTCGCTCAATTATCGAAAATTTCCGCTTAGGCACTCCCCATGTCACGTTTGAGGAGATTGTTACCGCTTGCCAAATTACTGGCGCTGATGAATTTATCAGTAAACTACCCGATAAATATCAAACGGTTTTAGGCGAATTTGGCGCGAATATTTCCGGCGGACAACGGCAACGATTAGCCATCGCCAGAGCCATTGTGAATAACCCAGCCGTGCTGATTTTAGATGAATCTACAGGTGCCCTCGACCCCGTGAGTGAAACAGACGTGTTGGAGCGATTACTGCACCACAGAAAAGGCAAAACAACGATTATGATTAGCCACCGTCCCCGCGTGATTCAGCGTGCGGATTGGATAGTTTTGCTTGAACAAGGGAAATTAAAACAGCAAGGTTCGGTTGAAGAGTTACGCCATCAATCGGGAGAGCATTTGGACTTTTTAATTCCGTAGATGACTGTTTCTGTGTAAGTTTAAGCCAAAACCTTTAGCGCTTCTCGTTTACAGCTAAGAGTTTGTAGTCAGATTGCGGCACTAAAGTGCCTACTACGAACAAGTTTGTAGTAAGCGCTTGAGCGCTGATGGCACTAAAGTGCCTACTACGAACGTTCTAATCGAGTTCATCATTTATTATTCCTATGGTTAGTACCTCTCAACAGGATTTTTTGCCATCCATTCAAGATAATGAATTTCTACCCCCAATTAGTCGCTGGAGTACGCTGGGTGGACTGTTTATTGTCGGTTCTATGGGAGTTGCGATCGCACTCGCTTCTGTGTTCAAGTACAATATCACTGTTAAAGCGGCTGCCAATGTCCGTCCGGCTGGTGAATTACGTCTGGTGCAAGCGACGACAGAAGGTCAAGTAACGGGCATTTTTGTCAAGGAAAACCAATCGGTGAACCAAGGAGATGTAATTGCGACTATCGACGACTCCCGCCTACAAACCCAAAAAAGGAATGTACAAAGCAGTATCCAACAAGCCCAGTTACAACTCACTCAAATCAATGCCCAAATTCGTGCCATTGATAGCCATAGTTTGGCAGAAACTGACCGCATTAACCGCGCTGTTACCTCGGCTGAGGCAGAATTAACTCGCCGCCGTCGGGATTATCAGGATCAACAAATTACTACCACCGCCGATGTTGCAGAAGCCGAGGCGAATGTCAGATTATCTCAGGAAGAATTGCAAAAAGCCCAAGTTCAGTTACAATCAGCTCAAGCTGATCTAAACTCAACAATAGCCGCCTTAAATGCTGCCCAGGCAAAGTTTAAGCGATATCAACCCATCGCCGAATTTGGTGCCCTTTCTCAGAACCAATTAGAGGAAGCTAAACTCGCCGTCACTCAACAACAGCAAGCCGTTAAATCCCAACAAGCTGCTGTGGAAGTGCAAAAACAAACCATAGAACAACAATACCAAACCGTTGCGGCGGCGAAAGCGAGACTAAAACGGGCATTAGCCACCCTGAATCCCACTCAAGCAGACGTTGCGATCGCGCAACAGCGTATTCCCCAAGAAAAAGCGATCGGTGACGCCACTCTCGCCACCTTAACCCGCGAACGAGACGCCCTCATCCAGCAGCGAATTGATATGCAAAAACAACTTGAACGGGATACCCACTCCCTCAAACAAGCCGAAATTGACCTCAGCCAAACCCTAATTAAAGCACCAACCGACGGTATTCTATTTAAGCTCAACTTACGCAACTCCAGTCAAACGGTACGCCCTGGAGAGGAAATTGCCCAACTTGCTCCCACTCCCAGTAACACCACCCTAGTTGTCAAGGCGTTAGTCGCCGCTCAAGACATCGGCAAAGTCAAGACAAATCAGAAAGCACAGTTACGCATTTCAGCTTGTCCGTATCCCGATTATGGTACTCTCAACGGCGTCGTCAGCACAATTTCTCCTGATGCTATCACCCCACCCGGAAATGAAGCGGCAATCGCTTCTAACCCAACCCGAAATTCCGCCTTTTTTGAAGTCACGATTAAGCCAGAAACCCTGTCTTTACGTCAGGGTAATAACTATTGTCCCATTCAATTGGGAATGGAGGGAACGGCTGATATTATTTCTCGGCAAGAAACGGTTATTCAATTCTTGCTCAGAAAAGCAAGATTGATGACAGATTTATAAGTCGGATGTTGATATTCTAAGAAAACAGGGTCAATAATTTAAGCTCAATCACCCTTCCACAGACGTGCCATGACATTATGGCAAGCTGGGGGAGCAAATGACCAATGACCAATGACTAATGACCAATGACGATATTCAAGAACGCAACTGTTCCAAAAAACAATTCAACTCTTGCACTAGCCACTCCTTTTCGGTTGACTTGAGAAATTTACCGAAACGATGAGTACGAACCCCTTCGACAATAGCACAAGACCGAATGACTTGACCGTTTGAATTGTAGCGAATGTCTATCTCCAGTCTGTCAATATCTGCCGTTCGTCCCTTACGCCAATATCTTAATCCCAGTATTTGCCACTGCAACTGGAAGTTTTTTTTGTTGAATTTTAAGTAAATGTGACTGAGAAACTTGTCCCGAATGACTATTAATAAGGGTAGGATGCCGATCATAAAAGGCAAAACCCAAATTAGTCCAATAAATACGATTAGGGAACCGACCACCACATACCATGAGAAGAAGGGAATATCTACAAGGATATAGTCACGGTGTTTTTTCAAGACGATACGATTACTTATTGATACAGACGGCTCAATGAATGAATTTTGATCAGCAAGTTTACCCTGTAACGCCATTAAAGCCTCCTGAGCCGAAGCAAATCGGTCTTCAGCAACGGGTTCGAGCATTTTCTCTAACCAGTTCGCTAATTCTTTTGATTTTACCTGAGCGCGAACATCAATTTTGAGGCGGCGTTGAGGTAAATCGGCTGGAGAACGACGAGTCACTAAAAATAATAATGTTGCCCCTAAACCGTACAAGTCAGACGTGACATAAGCTTGCCCTCGAAATTGTTCGGGTGCCATGTATCCATAGGTTCCGACGACTGTACTTCCTTGAGTCAAGGTGTTCCGATAAACATTTTGGACTGCCCCAAAATCGACTAAAAATGCATTTCCTTTTTGATCCAAAATAATATTTTGGGGGTTAATATCTCGGTGAATAATGGGAGGGGTTAAATTATGGAGATAGTCGAGAATTTCCAAAAGTTGTCGGGCAATTTTCCGAACGTTAGCCTCATCCGGTTGCCACCCTTGTTTTACCAACCTGGCTAGAGACGTTCCAGGCGCTAATTCTTGGACAAGATAGAACCAGTGATTCTGGGACGTTTCGACCTGAAAATAATCCAAATACTTGGGAATTGCCGGATGATTTAAACGGGAGAGAACTTTGGCTTCTCGTTCAAAGAGCTCCAAGACTTTCCAGTCCGCCATTCCCACTAAAGACAATGCTTTAAGTGCCACCTTTTGACCCGTTTTTGGGTCTTGTGCGGCGTAGGTTGTCCCCGTTCCCCCACTACCCAGAATCTGGATAATTTGATAACGTTTAGCGATACAATCTCCTGGATTATGTCCGTTCATAATCATCCTCCGGTTTCAGGTGAGGATAACGCTGATGCAGGTGTTCCAGAAAGGCGGTTACTTCCTCAATCACCCACTCCCGTTCCCGTTGGGAAATAAACTGGGCAAATTCAATGCGTTGATGGGACATTTGGGTGACAAGTCGGCACTTGCGTACAGGTATTATATAGGTTTCTGATTTTCTCATTAATTTCGTTTTTGCTCTATACTGGGTAATAATTTCGAGCCGTTTCAGATCAGCGGTTCGTCCCTGAATTGTTTTATTTAATCCCAATAGTGTCCACTGCAACTGAAAGTTTTTTGAGTTAATCTTGAGTTGAATGTGACTGGCTGCACGCAACACAATATCTAATACCGATATCTTATGCATTGTAATCATAAGACTGATGTATAACCCGAGAAAGAGCCAATAAATGCTATTTGGGATAGCAATTGTCAAAACGGCTAGTACTGTGATTGGAATTAAGAGCAAACTCCATGCCAAAGGATTTAAATAGCCGCCAGTTCCATTAAACCCAGCCGGCGGAATGGTGATCACGAACTGTTCTTTTGTGGCGGTCAACGTAATCTGACTTCCTGCAGGACGACGGCGATTTTCGATAACAGGTTGAATGAGGGTTTTGGGATTTTGCAAAGCATTTAATGCTGCCCGAGCGGAGAGGAATCGATCCTCCACCACAGGTTCTAACATTTTGTCCAGCCAGTCGGCAAATTCTGGCGACACATTCACACGAGAACGAAAGTCAAGTTTTAACCGTTTCTGGGGTAAATCAGCAGGGGAACGGTGAGTGAGTAGAAATAGTAAGGTAGCCGCTAAACCATACAAATCAGAAGCGGGATAAGCTTGTCCTCGATCTTGTTCCGGCGCCATGTAACCAAAGGTACCAACCACAGTCATCCCCTGGTTACGGCGATTCCAATAGGCATGACGTACTGAGCCAAAATCCACCAGAAACACCTGTCCATCCTCTCGGCGGATAATATTTTGGGGTTTGATATCGCGATGAATAATTGGGGGCGAAATGTGGTGAAGATAGATCAGGGTTTCTAGGATTTGGACGGCGATATCCTTGATTTCATCTTCTTGGGTATGCCAACCGCTTTGAATCCAATCAAACAGCGATCGCCCCGGGGCTAATTCCTGCACAATATAGAATAAACGGGTTTGGGGAGTATCCACCTCACAGTAATCCAGGTAATTGGGGATAGCTGGATGATTGAGGTAAGATAGCACTTGGGCTTCCCGTTCAAATAAATCCAAGTCTTTCCAGTCTTTGATCCGGCGCAAGGACATTTCTTTGATCGCTACCCGTTGATTGTTTTTTTGGTCTTGCGCCTCGTAGGTTGTGCCCGTTCCTCCCTGCCCCAGGATAGCTATGATACGATACCGTTCGGCAATGATATCCCCAGGCTGATGCGATCGCTTCATACAAAACTGCCCGAATTGATATCTTTATTATAAAATCGTCATTGGTCATTGGTCATTCGTCTCAAATCTAAACAACAAGAGGGCGGGTTTTGTTGATAAGTTATCGGTATACCCATCAATTAAACGGCTAAACCCGCCCCTACAATAGGATATAACTTTTGCCTCCTTTTACTCTTCTACCTGTCATTGGTCATCCTCGCTCCCTTGAGAAGCAAGCTACGTCTTTTGTTTAGTTTTCCGAGGTTAGAGCTGACGCTAAACGTTTGGCGAGGTCAAAAATATCGTCTTTTCTGGCAATTTGGTCACGCCAGTCTTGGGGAATTTGTTCTACTCCGTAATACAGTCCCGCTAATCCGCCTGTAATTGCAGCCGTGGTATCTGTATCGCCACCTAAATTAACCGCTTTTAACACGGATTGGGGATAGGATGTGCTGGTTAAAAAACACCAAAGCGCGGCTTCTAAGCTATGAACGACATAACCACTCGATTGAATCGCCTCCATAGTAAACTGGGCGATTTCTCCCTCTAATACTCTGGCAAATTTATCGAGTTCTGAGGTGTAGGGGGGTTGATTGTAGAGTTTTTGAATCTTTTGAATTCCTTTGAAATAAGCGGGTTCTGGAGCATCACGTTTTAGTAATTGAATCGCGATACTGATATAAATTCCACATGACATCTGAGAACGGAGATGAGCATGAGTAATGCTAGAAACCTGGTGAACTCGGTGAATTAAATCAGGAAATTCGAGGGATTTATAGTAAAATGCCATGGGCAGAATTCGCATCAATGACCCATTGCCGTTACTTCGTTCATCCCTACCCCCTGATTCTAAGGAGGAAACCTGATCCCAACTCAAGCGATGTAGGGCGGCGGCTGTTGTCATCCCAATATCGAAAACCGTTCCGTGAGGTGTCCAATAGGCTTGATCATGCCAACGACAAAAGGATTGTGCGATCGCGTCGAGGCAAAATCCCTGACAGAGGCTTTCGGCTAAACAGAAGGTGAGAGAACTGTCATCTGACCAAGTTCCTGGGGGCTGATTGTAGGTTCCATAGCCCTGCATAGTAGTAACAGGCGATCGCAGGCGTTCCTCCCTGGTGGTAAATTCAACAGGTACACCCAACGCATCGCCCACACAGACTCCCAGGAGTCCAGCGAGGACTTGAGATTGGCGGGTTTCCATGAACAATTCCTCCCCACTTCAGACAGCAAAAAAAGGTGGGCATAGCCCACCCGAAAACGATGACAAATAACAAATGATCCTTTACCAGCTTAACGGGTATTGTGCGACTCAAAATTGAACGGTTCCGAATCCAACGATTCGCGATCGCCAACCATGGATCGAATCCCCTCAATCGTAGCTGGAATTGCACGGGGGTCCATAAACATCACCTTGCTACTATCGCTACTGCCAATCTCTTTACCCATCTCTAGGTAATTCTGTGCCAGTAAGAACTGTAGGGCATCACGGGCAACGGGATCACTCTTGAGTGTCTTCGCCACAATTTGCAGCGCCTCTGAGGTAGCTTGCGCCTTGAGAACAGACTGCTGGCGTTCGGCTTGAGCTTTGAGGACAATCGCCTTTTGTTGCGCCTCTGCGTCTAAAATCGCCGCCTTTTGTCGCGCTTCTGCATCTAGCACCTGGGCTTCCGCGTTCCCTCTAGCACTATTAACGGCTGATTCCCGTTCCCCTTCGGAAGTGAGAATTGCCGCCCGTTTGCGCCGTTCGGCTGACATCTGCAACTCCATTGAGTCTTGTACCGCCTTGGATGGCACAATATCCCGCAATTCCACCCGTGTCACTTTCACGCCCCAGGGATCAGTAGCAATATCCAATTCCCGCAGCAAGGTTTCATTCACTTCAGAACGTGCCGTAAAGGTTTGATCCAGTTCCAGTTTGCCCATTTCTGAACGAATCTGCGTCAGCACTAAATTCACCATTGCTGCTTGCAGATCTTCTACCTTGTAGTAAGCTTTTTCCATATCCATGATCCGCCAATAGACCACGGCGTCCACGCTGATAGAAACATTATCGCAAGTGATGCACTTTTGGGGAGGAATGTCAAGCACTTTTTCCCGAATCGTTTCCTTAAATACGACGCGATCTAGAACCGGAACCATAATATTCAAGCCAGGTTCCAGCTTTTTGCCACTGTATTTCCCCAATCGCTCAACCAACGCTTCATTCCCTTGATTGACAATCTTAATGGAGCTAGCAATTCCGGAACCGCCAAGCACCACAACAATGAGCCAAGCGAATATATCCATGTTATTTTACCTCCTAAAAGTTTGATAATATGCCACCGACAAAGAATAGCCAGTGTTTTCAAACGGAAAATTTAATGTAAGAGATCCTGGGGAACCACAATGAGTGTGTTACCTTGACGGCGGACAACATAAACCTTTTGGTTGGGTGCGATCGCCGCCATTTCATCGTCACAACGCGCTTGCCAGGAATTGCCTTCATAGAGGATGCGTCCCGTTTCTCCAGGGGGAATTTCGGTCAGGGTTCGAGCTTCCACAGCATCGAGACGTTTAGCTACCTTGGCGGCTGGGAGAATGCGGCGAGATGCAATCACCAGCGCTGTGGATAGCGCCAACCATAGCACAACTTGTACCGGAAACAGGGGAATCATTAACGCCACCAGCGCCACGACTAACGCACTAATTCCCATGGTAAAGGCAACAAACGCCGTCGGGACGAATAGCTCCACCAGACAAAGCATTGATCCTGCCAGGAGCCAAAGTAAGGAAGGATTGAGTGACATATAAAAATCCAGTGTATCCTGGGTTGAAAGCCTTTTATTCTAGTTTAATTCGCCAGTCCGCCATTTCTTGTAGGAGCTGGGGTGTTCCAGACGTGCCATGGCGCTATGGCGAGCAACAGGCAATGAAAAATGACCAAGAATGAGGGACAAACTATAGACACAGCGCCATGTTTTGATTATGCTTATTAATTCTAGGGGAATGATAGGGAATTAAACTCTGAATCGGGACGCTTGGTATTAAAACACTCCAGTTGCCAATTCATTCCAAAATTATTTTTTAAGATTTATGAGTACTGATCAGCCGCAAACTAATCATTATCTGTGGGCAGTAGGTGCAACGGCTGCATCGATCCCAGTGGGGGAAATGGTTGCCGAACGGTATCAAGTCGTCGCCCCCCAAATTTGGCTGGATCTGCACCCAGAGGAGTTACCCCAGGCTCCCGATCGCTTATGTGAAATGTTTCTCCCCTATCTACGCCTGTATCCCCATCGTTTGCACGTTCCAGAGGTTTATGGGGTTTGTGCAGGGGCAGACTCGGAATCAGATACACCGATTATTTTGCTGGAAAATGTCCCAATTAACAACAACGGTGAACTCTATCCGGCGATTACGTCACAATGGTCAAAAGCCTCCCCTGTGCGTCAGATCTATTGGTTATGGCAAATTTTAGAGTTATGGCAACCGTTAGTTGAATTAGGTGTAGCCGCTACCCTGGTTGATCCCGAACAGGTGCGAGTCGAAGGCTGGCGGGTGCGACTGCGGGAACTGGTTAGGAATGGGACGACGGATTCTGATCCCGCACCTGTCCCCCTGTCAGTCAGAGGTAAAAAAATCGACTCATCAACCAGTGCGTCTAGAGGTACAACAACTTTACCCCACTCCCGAACTCAGGCGAGTCTGCAACAGCTAGGACAATGTTGGGAATCTTGGTGTCGCACAGCATCCGTGGCGGTGGCGGATCAACTGCGAGATATCGCCCAGCAAATGCAAACGCCTAACCCCTCCTTTGAGGCAATTGCCGTTCAGCTTAATCAGCTTCTGTTGGCTCAATCTTCGCAACAACCCTTACGTTTAGAAGTAGCTGGACTCACGGATACGGGTCCTTTACATGACCACAATGAGGATAGTTGCTATCCTCTGCGATCGGATTTGACCGCAGAACCTGATCCCCTGATTCCCCATCTCTCCCTCGTCTGTGATGGGATTGGCGGACATGAAGGCGGCGAAGTCGCTAGCCATATCGCCATGCAGTCGGTGAAAATTCAGGTGCGGGCGTTGCTAGCTGAGTTACTTGAAGATCCGGAACTGATGAGTCCGGATTTAGTGGCACAACAACTATCGGCAATTGTTCGAGTTGTCAATAATCTTATTGCCTCCAAGAACGACCAACAAGAACGAGAATCCCGGCGGCGCATGGGTACAACTTTAACCCTAGCCCTACAATTGCCACAAACGGTGATTCAATCGGATAGCGAAGGCAATAGTCACGAACTCTACATTGCCAGTGTCGGGGATAGTCGTGCCTACTGGATCACTCCCGACTACTGCCAACAGCTTACTGTCGATGATGATGTGGCAACGCGGGAAGTCAGGATGGGTCGAAGTTTTTACCGTCATGCCTTACAGCGCCCAGATTCTGGCGCATTGACCCAAGCCGTAGGAACTAAGGATGCGGAGTCTCTTTATCCCCATGTACGCCGCTTGATTTTAGAGGAAGATGGTTTATTGTTGCTCTGTTCAGATGGGGTAAGTGATAACAATTTGATCGAGTCTGTTTATGGGGATTTTGCCAAAGATGTGTTCAGTGGCAAGCTATCCCTAGAAGCAGCAGTACAGTTTCTGGTTGATCAGGCAAATCAACGAAATGGTTATGATAACGCCTCGGTTGTTCTCACCTATTGTGGTGTTTCTCCACAATATCCGGTGGTGTTGAATCTGGACGGATTACAACTGGAAAATAATGCCCAGACTATCGAGTTAGAGACTCAATTGCCAGCCACAGAGGAACCTGTTGGTGAGGAGGACGAGGAAATGTCCGAACCTATAGACGTTGAAGTCGCATCCTCTAGTCAGGATTGGTTCAAGATCATCTTAGGAGTTTTTGGGATACTGGTGATTATCCTCTCGGCGGGCGCTGCTGTGTTTATTGCCCAGTGGTTACTCAATCCCCAAGCATTCAAACAAATGCGCGATCGCTTTTTGCCTCCTCAACCGATAGAACAGCCTGAGTCTATCCCTGATTCACCACCTGAATTAGAGGATTAAGAGACAGGGTGTAGCGACAATGGTGCGTTACGCTACGCTAACGCACTCTACAGATAGATCCTATGCATTAGTCTATGAACAATGAACGGTAAACAATCAACACAAATAACTTTTTCTAACATCTCGTTACCAAAATGGTTACGGGGACATGTTAAAGAGTGAGGGATTTTAGAATCGAAGGTAAAGCTAAAACTCCTCATGCCAAATATCGTGGGACTTAGAAAGTTCCACGGTTTTTTATGACGGCTTGCTGAAATGGTACGTTATGGTTCCTATGAAAAATGACAAATGACGAATGACAAATGACTTCATTAATTTGCCCTCTCCCACAACCGTTGAATTTCAGTTAACACTTGCTTATCCGGGGGTGGAATCACGTTTCCAGGGGGATTTATCTCAGCACCTGGAATAGTCTGAGACCAAGGACTATTGGCAACGGTTTGTAAATCAACGGTATTATTAACGGGACGGAAACCGTACTGCACAAACACTTCCTGTTGGGGCGGTTGAGTCAGAAACTCTAAAAATTGTTGGGCAGCTTTTGCCTTACCTTCATTCACATTACGTCGTACAATGGCTGCGGTAGATACCGTTTCAATTGTCGGATCAAGGTAATAAATTTGGTAGGGTTTGCCTTGATTCGCGGCTGATTGCTGCCAACGATAAAGGGCAATACTTTCATACACGGTCGCCACATCTGCATCATTGGGACCCCGACTGATAAATTCTTGTAGTAATATGTCAGTTGAACGGGGCGGCTGATAGACGGAACGCTTAATTAAACTAAATAAAGAATTAATTTCAGGATTGTTTAATGCAGCGCTGCTGAGTATACGTCCGCCTAATTTAGACTGCGCCCATAGTCCTAACGTTACCTGACCACTATTAGAACGGGTAGGATCTGTAATCACAAAATCAAAACTCCCCCAATCGTTATTCCCGCCAATTTCTTCCCAGTTTCCTGCTTGCATGGCTTGTTCAACCCGTTGCCATTGGAAACGCCCGTTGGGAAACAGAATAGTGCCACGTTGAGTCCAAGCTACACCCACAAGGATCGTTTTGGCAATAGGTTGAGGCGTATTGTAGAAAGGTTCACCATTCTGTTGCGCCTGAATGCGATCGCGTAATTCCTGTACAATCTCGCTACTGGCGGGAATGAGTACCGTAGGCTGGAAGTCGTTCTGGTTATCAATATAGTTATTTACCATATCCTGGGAACCTTGAAACTTGAGTTCTAAGTCAATTCCCGGATTTTCTTCTTCAAACTTGGCTTCTAGACTTTGCAGGGGTTCAGCCAGTTCAGTTCCACTAACCACCACAACAGTCTGGTTGAATCCAGGTAAAGGGGCATAAGTTAAACCTAAAGATACCAGGATAATGCCAATGGAGGTTAACAGCCGGGTTGGATTTTGAGATTGACGAGTTTTGGTTGCCATTGTTCTGGTGTACTTGGATTATTTTGTTACCAATAGATCGAAACTCTCTTCTAAACTATGAAGTTCTTCACTCAAGGAACGGAGTTCTCTGGCTTGTTCGGAGTCATTTAAATCGGCAGTTCTTAGCTTATTTTGGAGTTGCTGTAACACCCCGGCTGCATCAGCAATCATAGTCGAAAGGCTGGTAACTTGTGCTTGACGCGCATCTTGTCCCTGACGCGCTAACTGGAGATTACGCTGCAAGCTTTCTGTAAGTTTATTAAGTTGGTCTTTAGCAACACCACTCGCTTGGGTTTGTTTGTGATTGACCTGTTCGAGTTGCTGTTGTAAATCACTGACGGATAGTAGGGAATCAGCCCCCTGAAAGCGTTGAGTCAACTGGTCAACTTTAGCAGGTAATTCAGAGGCGCGATCGCACGCATACTGAACGGCGGCGAGTAACTCGACTTCTAAGCCATCGCTTAAGAGTTTAGTGGCTTCTGATCGCAATATCTCTGCTTTCCCTGCTAACGTCTGGGCTTGCTGTTTGACCAATTGCAGTTCCCGCGCCAGTTCCGGGTTCTCTAGATTCAACGTTTCCGGTTCTTTCGATTTGAGTGCGATCGCACCGCCTGTGGCAATAACGGCGGCAAAGGGTAACATGACCACACTGGATAAGTTAGCCAGACGAACGCCAACAACAAGAACAATTCCGCCAGCGAGTACAGCTAAAGGGTAGTTAAGTGGATTTGCCAGTTTCATAAGGTTTGAGTTTTGAGTATGTAGGGGCGGGTTTAGGGACTAATGTTGATTCTTTTCCCTAGCTTGGCTACAAAACCCGCCCTTTACTTACTTGACGAATGACCAATGAAATAATACCAATGACCCATTAGAATTCAACCTGTAAATCATCCATAACCGTCGCAATCGTTTCGGGATCTCCTTTACGGTAATAGCCTGCATTCAGGTCAGCAATTGCCTTCAGCGCCTCCGGATCAAAATCACCTTCCTTACCATAACCAATGGTAAAAAATGCAATTCGCTGATCACTATTAAACCCACTTTGTTGCAATTCTTGTTCTAGTTGATTCAGATTAATCTGAGACCCCGAATCTTCCCCATCGGTGAGAATTAGCACCGCATTAATCGCATCCGGGCGAGGATTGTCTTGTAACCAGTTACGGGCATAAAGTGCCGCATCATAGAGTTTAGTCCCTCCATAAGCTTGAAGACCACTAATAAACTCCAAACCACGATTCCGTCCGGCATCGGTTCCCTCGACCAACACAGGTTGGCTAATTTCATCATTAAAATCAATCAGGGCAATCTTATCTTTAGATCCGAGGCTGTTAATGTAGTTCTGCAGTGTATTCTGTACAGCAGGTAATTTATTTCCTTGCATCGAACCCGATGTATCCACTACCACAACCACCTGGGAGGGTTTCTTTGCCACCTCTTGCCAGGAGGTTAACATTGCCTCAACAACTTCGGGTTGCGGGGGACGATAGGAATCATATTTCGCTTGGGGATCAACGCCAAACTCTGGAATAAACTTCGGTCCTAAAGCGACGCCTGGGGTTCCCGGACGCAAACCCAGTTCCGTGGCAATTTGTTGGGCTTCAGGCGATTGTAAATAAGTAACAACCTTCTCGGCGGCGGCTTTTTCTTCCTCACTCACCCAAGGCGCATTGGGGATAATCGCCCGCATATTTGAGGTAAAGGTGGCGTTGGGATAAACGGCTTGGTAACGGGGTTGATTCGGTTGGGGGTTCGCATTTGCCGCAATCACTGAAGACTCATAAACTGAACCCACAGATGCCCAAAACGGTCCATTTTGCACCATGGCTTCCGCTAGAGAATCAGTGGAAACGCCATACCGAGTAATTTTGCTTTGGATTTGCTGAACTTGGGATTCATAGTTCTTAACATCTTCCGCCGTTAAATCTTCGGGACGCTTCCCCGAAACCGCCGCATATTGGGCGACTAAGGTTTGTAAGCCAGAATTAGAACGGGTGGGTGCGGTATGGACGTAGTGAACGGCTAAGGGGGGACTGGCAGGGTCGATATCTTGATGGGTTTCAGCCGTGACTAGGGCTTTGAACGGATTAGCTGTGTTCTTCAATCCTGTTGCAACATCCTCCTGTGCCATAAAGACCATCGGACTATTTGCCAGCAGGGGGGAGTCGGGAATCTCTGGAATGTAGTTTTGTCCGGGAAATAGCTGATTCATCCGGTAGATTAACTGACTTTGATAAATCTCGCCATCAACGGAAATCAAGGTGGGCAATTCCGCAGACTCGGCTTCCAGAGTGCCATTTTTGAGTTGTTCGGCTTGAGAAACCAAGCTAGTAACAATATCGCCACTCCCCATCGATTCACAAGTTAGGCGGATGGCGGTGCCATTATCAAGTTGGGGCTGTTGTTGATTGAAGTTTTCTGCCGCTTGGTTGCAGAAGTCTCCCAAGGCGCTACCTGCTAGGAATTTAATGGTGAGACCACTGAAATTGTTTGGATTCGTGTTACTCCCGTTACAAGCGCTGAGGAGTAGAAGGCTGAGGACAGCCGTAAGGCGAGTGATTAATGGGCGAGGTTGCAGATGCATAGAAGCCTCTACATCAATGACTAGGTATTATAACTCTAGTGTAGGAGCGATCGCGTCTCTTTGAGGATTAAAATAGAGAGTCCGTAGTCAGGGCTTTAGCCCTAGATCGTTAAGAGAAAGTTATCAAAAATTTCATTGCCCTGGTGAGGAGGAAGTCACAGCTACATAAACAAAGTCCGCCTGCGCGGACTAAATTATACAGAGGATAGTCAAACCAGATTGAGTATCCTCAATAAGGGCGGGTTTTGTTGCTCAGTTATTAATACAAAGCTAGCTTGAATGGCTAAACCCGCCCCTACAATTAACTGGCTTTGCCCGATTTGGTATTGGACAGTACCAGGTAATTGCTCTTTAGCTCAAAAGTATATATGATAAAATTGTCACAATAAACGCCAGCCTTCTGGAAGATTACTTTAGTTCAGGGCTGACTGGAGCGTGACTCCATTATTTGGGTCATGACACCTTTGAATGTGTGCTTTTATCCATAACGTTAGAAATTGCTCTAAAATCGATCTTGACAAATGGCAAAACTAAGGTGAGACAGTGCCGACTCTTAAAGCCTCTCAATGGGGACTCGCTAAAATCAAGCAAGCCAGAAATGAAAAGGGGTGGAGTTGGAGTCTTGATGATGACGACACCTGCTTGCTTGAGGCTAGTCGAATACTGGAACCGGATAAACCGTGGTATACTGGCGGACCTTATGCCACTGGACTCTCCCAAGGGACATGGAAACGGTTTTTAGCCGGAAGACAACCCATTAGTGCTCATGCCTTTAAAGCATATTGTCACGTTCTAGGACTCAACTGGGAAGAAATTGTCGATCAAGGCAAGACGACACCCTCCAATAGTCGTAGTCACCAAGATTGGGGAGAAACCATTGACATCTCCATCTTTTACGGTCGCACGTCGGAACTGAAACAGCTAGACCAATGGATTGTCAAAGAACGCTGTCGTATCGTAGCACTCCTGGGAATGGGGGGAATCGGTAAAACCGCCCTGGCAGCGAAGGTAGCTGAACAGGTACAATCTTCCTTTGAATATGTGATCTGGCGATCGCTACGCCATGCTTCACCCCTGGGTGATCTCCTCACTGAGATCATCGACTTTTTATCGGAGGGTAAGGAACGAGAGTCACCCGATACCACTAACGGTCAAATTTCGCAACTGATGGACTACTGCCAACGCCATCGCTGTTTGTTGCTCCTCGATGATGTGGAAACTATCATGAGTAGTGGCAGGTTAGCCGGACATTATCGAGAAGGGTATCAAGACTATGGGGAACTGATTCGGCGCATGGCTGAAGAACGCCATCAAAGCTGCTTATTGCTGATTAGTCGGGAAAAACCGATAGAAATTGCCTCATTAGCGGGTACAAAACTCCCTGTTCGAGAACTCAAACTCAAAGGCTTAAGTGCGGAGGATGCCAAACGCATTTTAGAAACGAAAGGATTTTCCTCCTTAAAGTCAAGTGCTGATGCCCTGATTCAGCTTTATCGCGGCAATCCTTTAGCCCTAAAAATTATGGCGACAACGATCCAAGAAATATTTGACGGAAATATTTCGGAATTTTTAGAGCAAAGTACATTAATTATTGGTGATATTCTACCGAATGTTTTTAATCAACAATTCCAACGTTTATCTCCTTTAGAACAGGAAATCATTTATTGGTTGGCACTGGAAAATCAGCCGCTTTCAATTTCGGAATTCAAAGAGGCAATGAAGTTTTCGGTGACATCCTTATCGAAACTCCTGGCGGCGTTGGAATCCCTCAAACGCCGATCGCTGTTGGAGAAAGAACCCAATGCCGAAGCTAATGAAGCGATTTTTACCATTCAGCCGGCTTTGTTGAAGTATGCCACCAATCAATTTATCGACCAGGTGTGTCAGCAAATTTCAACTGTTTGTCAAACAAAATCCGTAAGTCAACTGGGGCTACTCAGGAGTCATGCCCTAGTCAAAGAACAGGTATCCGATGATCTGAAGACGCTACAAATTCGCCTAATTCTTACTCGCGTCAGGGATCGATTGTATGTGTTAAAAGACACAGAGCGCCTAGATGATCAACTTAAAGCGATTCTTTCTATACTAGAAGGAACATCTGACCAAATGGTGGGATATGCACGACTTAACACGATCAACTTACTGGATGCGATTGAAGGCAGATTGTAAGCAGACCCTAGAGGTTTGGCATAAGTGGCGAAGCAAAAAGAGATAAGTGATACTGCGACATAGCCAAGATTACTGTTTCTAACCCCCCTCATGATATACCCCAACCTGTTGCTTCAAAACCGTTATCGAGTCCTGCGAACACTCGGTAAAGGTGGGTTTAGTCAAACCTTTGAAGTCGATGATCAGGGAATTGCCAAAGTTCTGAAAGTTCTGAATCTGGATCGGTTCTATAGCCATGATGCGAAAGAAAAAGCTATATCCCTCTTTCAGCGGGAAGCCACAGTCTTGAGTCGGCTTCAGCATCCCGGTATTCCTAGAGTTGAGTCAGATGGCTATTTTGTCTGGTCACAGGGGACAGAAGTCTCCCTGCACTGCATAGTCATGGAGAAAATTGAGGGGCTTACGTTAAAGCAGTGGCGATCGCGTCGGAACAAACCGCTTCTGAGTCTAACTCAAAACCAGGCGATCGCGTGGTTGAAACAATTGGTCGATATTTTAGAACAACTGCACAAACAAGAGCTAATCCATCGAGATATCAAGCCCTCCAATATTATTCTGCGACCCAATGGGCAACTGGCATTAATTGACTTTGGGGCGGTGCGGGAGATCACCGAAACCTACTTACAACGGCAAAAACAAGATGAAACCGGCACCGTGATTATCTCCAGTGGGTATACACCACCGGAACAAATGGAAGGTAAAGCCGTGGCGCAATCAGATTTCTTTGCCCTAGGTCGCACCTTTGTCTATTTATTCACAGGCAAATCCCCCAACGATTTTGAGTCTCATCCCCGGACGGGCAAATTGCAATGGCGAGAGAGTGCGCCGCAAGTTAGCAAAGAATTAGCGGATTTAGTCGATTATCTGATGGCGACGTTTCCCGGTCAACGCCCGCAAACCCCAGCCATGATTCGCCGTTGTATTGAAGACATTATTGCGCCCACCCCCTCCTTACCGCCACCAGCACCGATTCCGATCAAGAAGCGATCGCCAATTCAGTCCAAAGCCAAAGGACTGATGTCTCTGATTACTCAGTTATTGCCTATTTCCACCTCACCCAATCCCTGGGAAAAGGTAAAGCTGCGCCGGACTCTTTCTGGACATACGGATGAGATTCGTGCCATTGCTATCAGTCCAGATGGTAAGACGTTAGTCAGTGGCAGTTATGACAAAAGCATTAAACTGTGGGCATTACGCCTCGGCAAACCTTTGCATAACTTAACTGGACATAGCCACCGTGTAACCTGTGTGGCAATTAGTCCAAATGGTCAGATTTTAGCCAGTGGCAGTTATGATAAAACCATCAAGCTGTGGTCACTTAGCACCGGAAAACTGCTCAATACCCTGGTCAGTCGTGCGGATCGGGTGCGAGGTATTGTATTTAGTCCTAACGGTCAGATCCTCATCAGTAGTGGGGACTGTGAAATTAAACTCTGGGCGGTACGGACGGGCAAACTGCTACGTATTTTAGCCGGAAACTCCAATTCAGCCCGACATATTGCCTTTAACCCCGATAGTCATAGTTGTGCCGTGGGCAGTTTGAATGGCACCTTAGAACTGTGGAATCCTCATAATGGTAAACCGCTAATGACGTTTACCAATCAATCGACGAGCATTACTTGCCTAGAATTTAGCCCAGATGGTCTGATCCTTGCCAGTGGTAGCAGTCGGGCAATAACCCTCTGGAATCCTCAATCGGGTAAACTATTACGGACGTTTGCCCCCGAGTCACCAGGGGTGGCGGCTTTGGCATTTAGTCCCGATAGTCAAGTTCTCGCCAGTGGAAGTGGTGCGCTAATTGAATTGTGGGATGTTCAAAATGGTCAACGATTAACTAAGCTGTCAGGACATGCCCAACCCGTTCGTTCTCTAGGGTTTAGTCCCCATGGGGATATTCTCGTCAGTGCGGGGAGCGATCGTAAAATTAAGCTTTGGCAGTCAGTTTAAGCTGTTCGGCATTTAAACCTTAATGTCAATAATGACGAAATCCTTGTAATGCGTTTAGCGAAGCCATGCCGCAGGCTTTGCATCTTCCTCGCTACTAATACCCAATTTAAATAAATGCATGACGGCTCAACGTTCTGTCCGTGCGATCGCTGTTCAGCTATAGGGCAAGAACTAAAGTATCAAGGGCTGGAAAAATGTAAACTAGATAGACTGAAGTGGATGGAGGATGAAAAATTTTTCCAACGGCAGCCCAGGCATCGAAGTGTTACTTAGTTTGTTATGCTTTAACCAAGATGTACCAGCCTATTTTCCTTGTTCGCATCGATGAACGGACAGGCAATCTTTTTATTCTGGCTGGGGACGATATAGAAATATTAATTGACCCTGATGGTGAGTTAATTTATGACAATGCAACCTAATTTTCAGACAATGAGTAAAAAGGAATTACGATCCTATTTGCTGGCTCATCGAGATGACGATAGCGCTTTCTATGCTTATGCAGATAGAGTCTATGACTCTGTGGCTACAGTAGAAGCAGCCGTTTTTGAGTGGTTAAAGCGTCAAAATCCTCACCAGGAGATTATCAAGGCTCCGGACAAGTGTTTAAGGTTTCTAATCACAGATAAGGACGAAAAAGTCAAGAGGATAAACGTGCATATAATAAATTCTTCGATAGCTGATTATAAAACGCTATTGGAGATAAAAATCCAAGATATTAATAGTGATAGCCAGAAAAACAAAGTTGATTTGTTTGTAGTTTTTGTTAGTGAAAATTGTAAAAATGCACTGAATTTAAAAAGAGATATAACCGAATTACACTCCAACAGTGTTACGAAATCTGCACGAGTCGTTGGGTATGTTGACTCAGATGGAAAATTTAAGGAAATTTAAAACCTAGATTGCATTTAGAATAATTAAGCTGTCATGCATTTAAATTGGGTATTAGTAGCGAGCAAGATGCTCGCACTACAAGGCTTTCGCCGTTATTGATATTAAGGTTTAAATGCCGAACAGCTTACCTTGTTTTTACCAAAAGATGAGTAAAATAATACACAATGGCTATATCAATTGCGGTCGTTTCAATATTTGCCTGCCTTTAACCAACTAAATACCTGGGCAACGCTTAGATTTAATTCCAAAAACTCCGGTACAGGTAACGGATCATCACCTGTCATTTCCAAGGGTTGTTGTCCCGGTAGAAATACAAGAATTAAGCGCTCATCCGGGTCAATAAACCATCCTAACTGAGTGCCGTGTCTTAGACAATGGAGAATATTTCTGATCACCTTAGTCGCATTCTGATCGGGAGAGAGAATTTCAATTGTCCAATCGGGATGAAGCGCGAATACATTCTCTATTTCACCGTCAGCGTCAACGGGGATTCGTTCCCATTGAAAGACGGTAACATCAGGTACAATTGAACGTCCGCCAAACGTGCAACGCAGTTCTGGAAAAGCTAGAGCAATTTGCGAAGCTTCAGCGACTTGGTTTATCGTGTTGCAAAGTTTAAGCTGTAGCCGGGAGTGTTTGCCTTGGGGCATTGGTTTTTGATAGATGCGACCATTGATAAATTCACTGGCAGGTTTTGTCTCTGGCAGGTTGAGGAATTCGGTTAAGGTAATGGTTTGATTTAGCGTGGTTGTCATCGTTGTGCGATCGCCTCCTTCCCAATCAGCTATATCAGGACACGATAGTATCGTACCTCAGGGACACGGGTTCTTCGCCCTTAGACGAAGGCATACACCTAACCCACGATGGCGGCGTGACACAGCTAAAATGGTGGAATAAGGCTAAAGCCCTTACTACGAACCTGTATGTCAAACCATAAAGCCGCTTTAAGCAAGTTTGTATTTAATGGTTTGTTGGTCTAGGTATTGACGTACTCCCTCACTCATCTGTAGCAGGTTAGGTTCAACTTTTTTGCTCAGAAAATCCTCAACCACTGATGCAACCTTGTTTTTTAACAACGGTGGGACTCCCTGAATCCGCTTAGGATCAATCCTGATTTCGCCGCGACTTTCAATCAACGTCTGACCATGATCATTCAAAAAGCGATTCTTGCCAGCGCAGTGAACAGCTTCGGTAAAGGCATGAGTCTTGATACTCCATACCAGAGTATAATCTGACTCATTCCAGGTATTATATTCTGTCCACTTCAGCATATCTTTGCTCAACAGTGTTCTAACCGGAGCTGGAATCTCGCCACCACCGTGCCACTCGTTGACGGCGTGAATACATGCATTGTCTTGATGACGGGACTTCACCTCGATGCTCCGAACATTCGTCATATAGGGGATTAACTCCATTAACCTATCACGGTAGGTCGCAAAAACAATGGAACGAGAAAAGGGAATCTGGATATCAGTAGAGAGAATCATATATAGCTTTGTGGGTTAATTCTTCATAAATTGTAAGAGTAAGTGGCTAGAGCCAACCTCTCCTATAGGACTTATTTCCATGCGTCAGTTCAAAAACATCTCTGGGATAATCGCGCAACTCACTTGGGGATGAAATTCGATGTGACTTAGCCAAGTGTTGCCATTCGAGGTTGGCTACCCCTAATCCTATTATTAAGCCTTCATGAGGTCTTCATGAAGCTTTGATGAAGCTTGTGTGAAACCCTGGATAACGCTTGACACTCCCATCTGAAAATTTGTAGTCGTTAAGAGAGGAGGTTTGATTGTTCCTCGCATCACAACCCAGTCGCCAGTCACAATGAGAGTGGAGAGACAGGCATAAGTCTTATCAGTCCCAGGAACACAAACCATCGCTCAATCGAATCTACCCTGGTGAGTTATTATGCTTTTGGTTTTATTGATAACCTTAACAATCACCTTCGCAGCAGTTTGTGTGGTTGTTAACACGACAGAAGAAATCGTCCAGCTTGCCGCCGCGTTTACCGCCATGATTTGCCTATTGGTTAGCCTGGTGTTTGCCCCTGTGTGGCTTAAGGTGTTAATTGTACTCGCACCAATGGTGATCAAAAAACTCGCGATCGCGGGTATCAGCTTCACACATTTATAAGCCTGATGCCTTAGGCATAAGCCTGTTGGCAGAGAGGCTACGATCTTTCAAAAGGATACTCCGTAAGGAATACCTGCTGCCATTCTTCTTAAGTAGAGCTTGCTGCAAAAACTGGAAACCCTTAACAAGAAAGGGTTTCAGGACAATTAAAGGTTCATAAAGTGCAATAAATAAGCCTCGATAGATAAAAACTCCGACAAAATAGCGAGCCAGATGCTCGCACGACAACCGCTTTCCGTTCCCTATCCTTATTCAGCAACTCCTCAGTATGCCGAAGATTGAAGAGATTAGTCTAAGATCTTATATATCTTCCATGCAAAGTTAAACCATGAAAACTTTAAGATATATTGAAGCCCCAAAACATTTAAGACTTTGCTTTGAAAATAGGATTATAAGATAGTCCTGTCAACTTAATGATCACGGATAGATTAACACCAAAATTAAATCCCCATAATGCTCAAACATAATGTTAAGATTGAGCCAACAAGCTTTCCGGCTTTAGTCTCACGATTAAAACTCGTTTCCTGAAAATGGCTTTGGTGATTTTAGGCTAGTGACTTGGGAATAATAAACTCAAGCGGGCTGCTAATCCATTTATTTTAATAGTTTGACAGATGCAATTTAAGAAATTAGCGCTGATCTTCATGACAGTTACCCTACTCGTAAGCTGTTTACTGAGTATACTATCCGTGCGTTCGGAAAGTACGGATGCCAATCGTTCGGACAAAATCGCCAATAAAACCTCATCCCCTGTCATTCCACCCCCTCTGGAAACAGCGCTTGAGGAATTGCGTGTGATCCAAATCAAAATTGAAGGTGATATTCATCCCAAAGAGTACGGCGAAGATATACGTGATCTGACACCTATCGTCGAAAATGCCTACGGGGATGCTGAGATTCTAGCCACCGTTAAATCAGCGTTAGCCGGACACCAATTAGCGGTTCAATTCTGGGAGTGCGATCGCGTTTTTGGCTATGACGAACTTTTCCAATGCCGAGATCAAGTTCTCCAAGCCGTCTTCCAAAAATATCCCGATATCGCCGCCCAAGCCCAGGCAATCGTGGCTAGCGAAAATACCACTTACATTAGTGCGGAACTGGATGAAAATTCTGTCTTAGAGGCAATTTGGGAAAAGACAGGTATGGATACGAAAACGGCACTGCAAATGAGTAACCCAACGTCCTTGACTGCAGATAATCACACTCAAAACTAATAAGCTGTCATGCATTTAAATTTACAGCGCTTTTCAAGTAAGTGAGGTAAACAGACAGATCCCCGACTTCTCCAAGAAGTTGGGGATCTTGCTTAAGCCTGCAAAGCCAGGATTGCATTTTGACCCCCAAAACCAAAACTCCAACATAATACCTGGCGAACCTTGTGCCGACGTGCTTGGGTCACCAAATCTAAATCAAACGCGGGTTTGCCCAAGCCTACACAAGGCGGTAATATCTGATGCTTGAGTGCCATCAAACAAAACGCGACACCGATCGCGCCCGATGCACCTAAGGTATGACCCGTGGCTCCCTTGGT
Source organism: Coleofasciculus chthonoplastes PCC 7420 (assembly GCF_000155555.1). Taxonomy (GTDB): domain Bacteria; phylum Cyanobacteriota; class Cyanobacteriia; order Cyanobacteriales; family Coleofasciculaceae; genus Coleofasciculus; species Coleofasciculus chthonoplastes_A. The sequence goes on along the minus strand of NZ_DS989847.1, from coordinate 200,291 downwards.
TGAACTTACCGCTACTCTATGGGTAAACAAATCATCCATTAACTGGGCTTCATTCTCGTCGTTTAACCGAGTCCCTGTGCCATGAGCGTGAATATAGTCGATCTCAGTTGGGGAAAGATGACTTCGAGCTAAACATTGCTGAATTGCGGTTATCGCACTCTTACCACTTGACTTTGGCGTAGTAAAATGGTATGCATCACAACTTAATCCCATGCCTAAGATTTGTCCATAAATTGGCACACCACGACTTAAGGCTAATTCTGCTGACTCCAACACCAAAACCGCTGCCCCTTCACCCAACACTAAACCCTCTCGTCGTTGGTCAAAGGGATAAGCCCCTGTTTTTGCCAAAGCCCCCATTTTGTCAAATCCTGCCAAGGTTAACCGGGTAATCGGGGCTTCCACCGCACCGACAATAACCCGTTGACATTGACCGATTTGGATCAGTTCAACCCCTCGTGCGATCGCCCAAATTCCCGTTGCACAAGCTGCCATGGGTGCCAACACAGGTGCCATCGAGCCAATTTGACGAGCTGTTGCGATCGCGGCTTGATGTGGCAATGTTTCTAACCAAGTCTCTTGCTTCAGCCGGGAGGAATGGTGACTAGAGAATAGCTCCCCTACGCCACCACTTCCCTGCTCAAAAGCGGCTCTGATCAACTCTTCCCAAGATGCCTGACAGCCACGACTAGAGCCAACCACCACACCACAATTAGGCATCGGTGTCTGAAGATTGGCATCAGCCAGAGCATCGGCGACGACGACCTGAGTCAACGTCATTAATGAACTTGGCACGGAATTGATTAGCGCCAAGGGTCGAACAGGTAATTCTGGAAAGGGTTGGTAAGAGCGAATCCCTGACTCACCATTAAGCAGTCGTTGCCAACTCTGTTCTAAACCCCCTAATGCGGAGATTAGACCAATTCCTGTAACAACAACCGAATGCAAACCCAAATTTTGACCCTTCACTTGCTGCGATTAGCGAACCGAGGTTCTAGAAGGGCGGGTTTCGTTAAGTTATTGGTTGTCTCCAAAACGTTATCTGTAAAACCCGCCCCTACACATCTACACCTCAGCTCCTTCAACTTCCCTTACCAAGCTGCACTAGGGAGATGCTTCTGCCTCAGACTCAGGTCGTTTCAGATTTTCCAGTCCCTGGGTGACTTCGGCTGACTCGATGCGATCGCCCACTTGGATAGTATCTACCACATCCATGCCATTTTTAACATAGCCGAACACCGCATAACTTCCATCTAGAAAAGGCAGATCCGATAGTGCGATATAAAACTGGGATGAGGCTGAATCTGGCATCGATGAGCGTGCCATCGCCACAGCACCACGAGTATGCTGCAACTGGGGAGGAGCAGAAATTCCAGCTTGCTCCAACGTTTTGCTATAGATGGGAGCCTCGGCATCCTTTGGCTTTATTTCTAAAGGAATGTAACGAGGCTGTCCTGTTTTCGGGTCAGTAAAACTCCCGGTTCCCAGACGCTCTACCGGAACATTGGGGTCTTTCCCTTGGGGATCACCTCCCTGAACCACAAAGGGTTGAGGTTCACGCACGACTCGATGAAACACTAAGCCGTCATAAAAACCCCGCTCGACCAAATCGACAAAATTCCCGGCTGTAATGGGAGCATTTGTGCCATCGACCTCAATGGTAATCGGAGAATCTTTAACCGTTAAAACAACGGTCGCTTTTCCCTCTAATTGGGGTAAGCTGCTAATTTGAGGATTAGTGACTTGAGCTACCGACGTTCCTGTTGTTGCGGCTGTTGAGGAATCCGTCGTGTTTTGGGATGTCACCTTTGACGGACTACAAGCTCCGAGACTTAAGCCAACAATTACTACCGCAACCAGGAACCAGCGCCGGACGATTACTTGCATATTTATTAACCTACCTTCTTGTAGCTGACGCTACTTAATCATTCTGCCTTATGGCTTAGAGCCTTCTGCCCTCTGCCTTTTCTCTATCAAAAAGGAGATAGTTAAACGGGATTTCCGATTACATGCCTTCTAGGGGGACAGCGAGGAAACGAGCCAGTTCTGCACCTTGGTTTTCCAGTTCCGATAGGGACAAAGGCTGTCCTACACGAGTGAGTGGAACCTCCCGGCGATCTTTGACGCGCAGGTAGAGAGTGCGGTTGGGATTAAGCCCTTCTTTGATCTCAACTTTAATCGATTGCACATCTTGAAGGCGACAGCTAAACTCGACTTTGCGGTTTTTGCCTGGAAAGCCCCAGCGAAAAACTTTTACCATTCCGGTTTCCTTGTTGAACTCATTGTATCCGCCGCCAACATCCCAAAGGATAACCAGCCAGAGATAGAGGGCAAAGAGCAAGCCAGCAATCCCGTAAAAGCTCATGGCGATGCCTTGAGGGATAAATTGTAAACCTCTGGTATCGCCCACAGGCAAGAGATCGCGTTGAAAATAACTGGAAAGTCCGGCTAAAAGAAATCCTGTACCACCGATTGAGGCGACTACCGCCCACCAGTAGTTGCTTAACCGCCGAGAGCCTAAAACAGATTGACGCAGTATTTTGTTCTCTTGTTGGGTTGGGGTGGCTGTCATACTATCCTGTTCCTTCACTCTCTACAATACGCTCCGCCTATTACTATGGTTATCCAAAACTTTAACTTTTTGAACTTAAGTAGGAACGGAGACCATAAACTCCCGCCACGCCTAAAAGCTCGCCTGTTGTGTGCCGCGTTGTGGTCAGCATGGGCAAGGTAGCCACAATGAACACACCTAAACCTGTCACCTTTTCGGTTTCGTCTATCCCATCTGTTGCAGCTCGAGCAGACAGGTAAACCCTAGCTGTGCGCTTGATCAAATTTTTGTTTCTTTTCGATGCCATTATTCCGGTGTGATGTATGGGTAATGGTCTTTGTACACCTGAGGGAGAGATTGTTCAATGGTTCACCCCCCCAAGAGCCGCTTCGGTTATTTTATGTCATCTTAGCTTGACCCAATAGAAAATAATAGCAAATAAAGTCACGTACATTGGAGAATTATTTACAATGCCATTTTTGGTTCCGTCCTGGATAGGGTCACAGACTTGGGCTGAAAGCCAACAGGTAGCTGCTCATAAGTCTTAAGCCAACCGATGACCCCTCGTGCTGCTCAAGGGCAATTCTGAGTCAGATGTATCAATTTGTAAATTTTCCAACCTTGACTATTATGGTATTCAAGCACTGAATCCCCTACTCTCCCTAGCGAAAATCGAGGATTCGTGTAAAAATATGATAGTTTAAGAAAAATTAAGTCCACGCCAGTTAAATTATAAGCTGGTAGCGCTAGGGTGCTTGACACACCCTGTATTCAGGCAAAGTTAGTCAAGTCGGCTGACTTTCTCACAGTTAAGGTACGCCGGGACTCGGCGAAACCCAAGCCGCGAAGGTTTGAAACGCCCAACCCTGAATTAACAGGGGTTAGGAAATAACACGATGCCTTTATGGCTTTGAGTCGTGTGCCTGGGAACCCGTTGATCGGGATATATGGAACGAAATTTCCATAGAATCTCCTTTCTAGAAGAAGGGAGAGTGTCAAAAAATTCCCAGTCTATCGCTGTGGAACTGTCAAGGGAAAAATCCTTGTAAACCCTTAATGTAAGAGGATTTGAAACGATGACCATAGCTGTCGGACGCGCTCCCAGCCAAAGAGGATGGTTTGACGCACTCGATGACTGGCTAAAGCGCGATCGCTTTGTATTCATCGGTTGGTCAGGTCTACTCCTGCTCCCCTGCGCCTACTTGGCGGTTGGAGCTTGGCTAACCGGTACAACTTTTGTTACCTCGTGGTATACCCACGGTTTAGCCTCTTCCTACTTGGAAGGCTGTAACTTCCTGACTGTGGCGGTTTCCACCCCCGCCGATACCTTCGGTCATTCCCTACTGTTACTGTGGGGACCTGAAGCCCAAGGCGACTTCACCCGTTGGTGTCAAATCGGTGGGCTTTGGACATTTACCGCCCTGCACGGTGCATTTGGCTTAATTGGCTTCATGCTGCGGCAATTTGAAATTTCCCGCGTCGTGGGCATTCGTCCCTACAATGCCATTGCCTTCAGTGGACCGATCGCGGTATTTGTCAGCGTATTCTTGATGTATCCCTTGGGGCAATCCTCTTGGTTCTTTGCTCCGAGCTTCGGCGTCGCCGGTATCTTCCGCTTCTTGCTGTTCTTCCAAGGGTTCCACAACTGGACACTGAACCCCTTCCACATGATGGGAGTGGCAGGTATCTTAGGTGGAGCGCTGCTGTGTGCCATTCACGGTGCAACCGTAGAAAACACCTTGTTTGAAGACGGTGAAGGGTCAAACACCTTCCGGGCGTTTAACCCCACCCAAGCCGAAGAAACCTACTCCATGGTGACGGCGAACCGCTTCTGGTCTCAGATTTTCGGGATTGCCTTTTCCAACAAGCGCTGGCTGCACTTCTTCATGCTGTTTGTCCCAGTGACAGGCTTGTGGATGAGTTCAGTGGGTGTGATTGGCTTAGCGGTAAACCTGCGGGCGTATGACTTCGTGTCCCAGGAAATCCGGGCAGCAGAAGACCCCGAATTTGAGACATTCTACACCAAGAACATTCTGCTTAACGAAGGTGTCCGGGCTTGGCTGGCGCCTCAAGACCAACCACATCAGAAGTTTGTATTCCCTGAGGAGGTACTACCCCGTGGTAACGCTCTCTAGTAGTTCCATGGTGGCGGGAAACCGCGACCAACAATCATCAGGTTTTGCCTGGTGGGCGGGTAATGCCCGTCTGATCAACCTCTCCGGTAAATTACTGGGGGCTCATGTTGCCCATGCTGGACTAATTGTCTTCTGGGCTGGGGCAATGACTTTATTTGAAGTTGCCCACTTTATTCCCGAAAAGCCCATGTATGAACAGGGCGCAATTCTTTTACCTCACCTAGCTACCCTAGGTTGGGGTGTAGGTCCCGGTGGTGAAGTGATTGACACATTCCCCTACTTTGTCGTTGGGGTACTGCACATCATTTCCTCTGCCGTTCTGGGTCTCGGCGGTATCTATCACGCTGTTCGTGGTCCAGAAACCTTAGAAGAGTATTCCGCCTTCTTTGGTTACGACTGGAAAGATAAGAACAAGATGACCACAATCATCGGGTTCCACCTGATTGTTTTAGGTCTAGGTGCTTTACTGCTCGTAATCAAAGCCATGTTTGTCGGTGGTGTTTATGATAGTTGGGCACCCGGCGGTGGTGACGTGCGGATCATTACGAACCCGACACTGAACCCGGCTGTTATCTTCGGTTATCTAACCACCTCTCCCTTTGGTGGAGAAGGTTGGATCATCGGCGTCAACAACATGGAAGATATTATCGGCGGACATATTTGGATCGGTCTGATCTGTATTTCTGGCGGTATCTTCCACATTCTCACCAAGCCTTTTGGTTGGGCACGTCGCGCCTTTATCTGGTCTGGAGAAGCTTATCTTTCCTACAGCTTAGGTGCTTTGTCCCTGATGGGCTTTATCGCGGCTTCGTTTGTTTGGTTCAATAACACCGCTTATCCCAGCGAATTTTATGGTCCAACTAACGCGGAAGCATCTCAGGCTCAGTCCTTCGTCTTCTTAGCCCGTGACCAACGGTTAGGGGCAAACATTGCTTCAGCGCAAGGTCCTACGGGTCTAGGTAAATACCTGATGCGCTCTCCGACTGGAGAAATCATCTTCGGTGGTGAAACCATGCGCTTCTGGGACTTCCAAGGTCCTTGGTTAGAACCCCTACGTGGTCCTAACGGACTGGATGTAGACAAGCTGAGAAATGATATTCAGCCTTGGCAACTACGCCGTGCGGCTGAATACATGACCCATGCACCGAACGGTTCGATCAACTCCGTTGGTGGAATTATTACGGAAATGAACGGGTTTAACTATGTTAATCCCCGTGCATGGTTGGCGGCGGCTCACTTTATCTTAGGATTCTTCTTCTTGATCGGTCACCTCTGGCATGCAGGTCGCGCTCGTGCGGCGGTTGCTGGATTTGAAAAAGGTATTGACCGTGAGAGTGAGCCAGTATTGTTTATGGGTGATCTTAACTAGATTGGTTCATTTCATCCACTGAAACTTAATTGGCTTGAAGGCTCTTGTTGAAACGCAAGAGCCTTTTTTTTTATGTGTCGTGCTGTGTAGATGCTGAAAATAGCAATGCTCTGGTTGAACAAACCTTCGCCCTTTAGAACCCGTTAAAACGGGTTTAAGCTTTTAGCCCCAACTTTAGTTGAGGGCTGATACTAAAGCGTGACTCATTTCATCTTAATAATCCCTTAATTTCCCGCCAAATCTGTGACTGATTAGATTGAACTCTGGGATGAGTCAAAACACCCTGACTGGGACTAAACAAAAATGCCAGCATAAAAAATCCAAAGGTGACTAACACAATAGCCGGACCCGATGGCAAGTTGAAAAAATAGCTCAAATACATCCCACTAATACTGGCAACAACGCCAATTCCTGACCCTAAAAGCATCATCTGGTGTAACCTTGTCACCAATAAATACGCCGTCGCCCCTGGGGTAATTAGCATGGCTAAGACTAGAATCACCCCAACCGCTTTGAGACTGGCGACGATGGTTAAAGCAATTAAAATCATTAAGCCAAAGTTGAGTAAATTTGTCGGTAATCCTGCTGCTTTTGCGCCTACGGGGTCAAAGGTATAATACATTAATTCTTTATACAGCAACAGAACAATGGCGAGGACAATGGCGGTAATTATGGCTGTATTGATCACTTCCTCCCCGGTAACGCTGAGGATATTGCCAAATAAAAAGTGATTTAGGTCAATCTTATTGTCTTTTTGAATAACTGTAATTAAGGTAATACCAAGGGCAAAGAAGGCGGAAAAAACAATCCCCATCGCCGCATCTTCTTTAATCTGCGATCGCGTTCTGATCCAGGTAATCACAATGGTACTGACAATACCTGCCAAGAACGCCCCCAGAAAGATATCCACCCCCACGATATAAGCGATCGCTAATCCCGGTAATACGGAATGACTAATCGCATCACCGAGTAAGGCGAGGCGTTGTACCATCAGGTAGCTTCCCACTGAAGCGCAGACGATTCCCACTAAGACGGCTGTCATTAGCGATCGCTGCATAAAGCTGTATTGTAGGGGTTCAATTAAAAGGTCAAGCATGATTTGTCATTGGTCTTATGTCATTGGTCTTATGTCATTGGTCTTATGTTAAATATCTCAAACGTTAGCCAGGGCGGGTTTTGTCGAAACGTTAACAAAAACAATCAATTTTAATCCCTAAACCCGCCCCTACACAATTCAAACATTAAGCGGCGTCTGAGAAAAATACGACTTGACCTCCATACGCCCGTTGTATGTTATTTGCCTGCATGACTTGTGGGCGGGAACCTGAGGCGATTAATTCCCGATTCAATAAAATTAAATCATCAAAATTGGTAATCGCTTCCCCTAAATCATGGTGAACCACTAACACGGTTTTCCCAGAATCGGCTAATTCGTGGAGAATCTCAAAAATAATGGCTTCGGTTTTTTTATCAATTCCCGCCATGGGTTCATCAAAACAGAAAATATCCGCTTCTTCCGCTAACGCTTTGGCGAGAAAGACGCGCTGTTGTTGTCCCCCCGATAATTGTCCAATCGGGCGATCGCGAAAGTCACTCATCCCTACCCGCGCTAATGACTGGGCGGCGATGCGCCGGGATACGGTGGAGAAACGTCGAAACCATCCTGTCTTGCGTATCCGCCCCATCAATACCACATCCCACACGGTTGCTGGGTATGTCCAATCAATCTGCGATCGCTGGGGTACATACGCTATCCTATCTAACTGATCGATCAAGGGTTTCCCCTTATACATCGCCGTACCACAGCTTGTCTGCACTAACCCCAGCATCGCTTTCATCAGCGTACTTTTCCCCGCGCCATTGGGACCAATAATTCCCGTCAGTCGCCCCGGTTGAATCTGACAGGTGATATCCTTGAGCGCCTCCACAAAACGGTACTGCACGCTAAGGTGTCCAATCCTTATGGGTTCCTGGTGGGTAATCGTGGGGCTTTGGGGGTTGGAGTCGTTTCTTTTAAAGATAAGCGTTGACATGATTAAACCGGGCAGATTGGGGAAAATGAAACAATTATGAGAATATTGTACATTTAAAAATGAAAACAATATGAAAACCACTATATAAACTTGATGACCGGAATAACTCACTCGCAGGGTAGAACTCAGTTACAGGGGTGTACAGGTGTAGGGGCGGGTTTGACTGATAACGTTACCCCCTTGTACAGACACGCCATGGCGAGTTCACGTCGGTTAGGTAGAGCGATCGCGAAATCCGACAGACTACCTCATCGACGTTGGGTTGAGCAAAGTCGAAACCCAACCTACAACGGTGGCATATTTGCACTAGCTGGGGTGATGCTGGGACTTTGGCTGAGTGGCTGTGAGGCGACAAATCCGAATCTCCAAGGGATTGACGCTGAGGATAAACCCAACGTTGTCGCTACCAGTACCATTATTGCCGACTGGACCGAACAAGTGGGGGGAGATGAGATCGAGTTAACCGGAATCCTGGAACCTGGTGCTGATCCACACGTTTACGAACCCGTACCTGCTGATACCATTGCCTTAGAACAAGCCGATTTGATTCTCTACAACGGGTATAACTTAGAACCCGCCCTGATTAAACTGATGCAGTCGGCGGGGGTAAATGCCAAAACCTTTGCTGTTGGCGAAATTGTCACCCCCTTAGACTTTGAATATCAAGGAGAAACCGAACCTGATCCTCATGTTTGGGGAGATGCAGAGCATGGGATTAAAATGGTGAATGCCATACGCGATCGCTTAATTGAATTATCACCGGAAGACAAAGACAAATTTACCGCCAACGCCGCCCAACTCACGGCTGAATTGGAACAAGTTGATACCTGGATTACTCAGCAAATTCAAACCATCCCCGCGAATCAGCGTAAACTGGTTACCACCCATGACGCCTTTCAATATTATGCTCAAGCTTATGGATTAGAAGTGATTGGCACACTAATCGGAATTAGCACCGAAGAACAACCCAGCGCCCAAACCGTGAAAACCCTATCCGATGCGGTAAAAGAAGCTAGGGTTCCCGCTATTTTTGCCGAAACCACGATTAACCCTGCTTTAATTGAAACCGTTGCGGAAGAAGCAGGGGTCAAATTAGCCCCATCCGAACTCTATTCTGATTCCCTAGGCGCACCTGGAAGTAAAGCGGATACTTATGTGAAAATGTTGATTACCAATACCCGTACTATTGTCGAAGCGTTAGGGGGTGATTATCAAGCATTTTTAAACGGGGGCAATTAATGTTAACGGTGGAGATAGTCTTATGTCTTATGTCTTATGTAGGGGCGGGTTTAGACACTAAACTTGCTTGTCATTAATAACTGAACAACAAAACCCGCCCTACCTCACCAGTAACTGAACAACAAAATTTGACCGGATAAACTGTTCGGCATTTAAAGCTTAATGTTAATAATGGCGAAATCTTTGTAGTGCGTTTAGCGAAGCCATGCCGCAGGTTTTGCATCTTGCTCGCTACCCATTCCCAATTTATAGCAATCGCCATAGCGGTTAGGACACATCATTTATGTAGAGACGCGCCATGGCGCGTCTCTACAATAGTGCCTCACCCAGCTTCCTGTATCATCCACACCAAAAACCCTAAAATTTGCTCCACAGGTGGCAGAGGATAATCAATTAAATCAATGGTTACGGTTTGTCTTTCTAGCTTCAGAAATCGCCATTGAGTGCCACTACTAACTGCCCCATAAATCGTGGAAATAGGTGTTTGCTTTGCCTGATTAAATCGCTGTGCTGCAACCATTTCAGCAATACATTGCCCAAATCCTGTTCTCAAATCTGCTTTTTTTGCCTCGATAATAATCAAGACTGGCGCTTCAATTTCTAGAAGTTCCTCGGAACGACTCAATAGAAAATCACACCGTCCATTAAGTCCAAGTGATTCATCAACGGTGAAATCCTCTCCCGAAAATAAGCTGACCCGTCGTTGCAGGATGCGCCGAACTTCCAGCAAAACTGGGTAAATAATGCCTTCCGAACGCGCTTTTTCACTAGCCGATGCTGCTAAAGGTAAACTTTCTTCTAAAAAGGATGTCAGGGTGGGGGACGGTTGAATGGGTTCAATATCTGGTAAAAAGTGAATCCCTTCGGCTGTGGTTAAATTAAACGCTTCTTTGACTTTACCAATAGTAGTAAATTGACTGTAGGGCATAGCTGAATAGTGATAAGGACAGGTTTTGTGGTTCAGCTATTGGTGAGCAAGGGCGGGTTTTGTTGTTTCGTTAGTGGTGAGGAGGGCGGGTTTTGTTGTTTCGTTAGTGGTGAGGAGGGCGGGTTTTGTTGTTTCGTTAGTGGTGAGGAGGGCGGGTTTTGTTGTTTCGTTATTGGTGAGGAGGGCGGGTTTTGTTGTTTCGTTATTGGTGAGGAGGGCGGGTTTTGTTGTTTCGTTATTGGTGAGGAGGGCGGGTTTTGTTGTTTCGTTATTGGTGACTAGCTGAATTGATTCCCTAAACCCGCCCCTACGATTGATTCCCTAAACCCGCCCCTACGATTGATTCCCTAAACCCGCCCCTACGATTGATTCCCTAAACCCGCCCCTACACATGACAAATGACCAATGACAAATGACCAATGACAAATGACCAATGACAAATAACTAACGCCGTCTTCTTCCCATCGAACGCCGACTGCTGCCAAAACTGCTACCAAAACTACCGGAACGATTCATCCGTGTCGAACTGGATTTATTAGAACGGCGCAAATTACTAGAACCGAAACCTGAACCTGTTGCCCGATTAGCTTTTTGGCGATTTTTACGAGCCGTTGGTGATGTATTCGATGAGCGTCTTAATTGACCGGTACTGCGGAATGTTTGACGATTTTTTACGGCAGGTGGCGGTTGATTATGACGGGCTTGATATTGGTCTACCGCTTGAGAGTAGGTGCTTCCATATCCACCATATCCGGTCATAATTCCACCGTGATAAATCGGCGGTACATAGTAGCTGGGTCGAAATAATAAACTCCCTAAAGCTTGACCCGCCATAGCGCCTGCAAATGGTGTCCAGAAATTGGATTCCCGCCGCACGATTACGGTTTCCGGTTGACCCGTTTGCGGATTGGTTTGAGTTTCGGTAACATTATGGACATATTCAATCCGAAAGTCTTCACTTAAGTGCATATCGGCTTGACCATTTTCGATTTGCAAATAAGTCTTTTCACCTGTCGCTAGTTCCTCATCGGTTAGACGGGCTAAGCGCAAATCGGGACTACGCAAGACAGGGGGTGTACCAGGTGGTGTATTTAGCAACATCACGCTATATTCACCACTGACATCATCATAAGTGGCTTGTTGAACGGGATATTTCCCATCACTGAACCGCTTGGCATTTGAGGTAACATTGACCGTCTGATTGGGGCTTTGGGCGACAGAAGGCGAACCACAAGCGAGGGTGGTTAGACACAATGCCAAAGACATGAAAAGGATAATAAATTTTCGCAGCATATCAGAAAATTATTGAATTGAGCGATTCATTAGGGATTCAGCTCATCCCATGCCTTGCTAAAATAGCACAATGCAACAGATTACAGGGACAACCAAACTCTTAGGCGTAATTGGTCATCCGGTGGAGCATTCTCTATCACCAATTATGCACAATCGCGCGATCGCACAGTTGGGTGTGGATTATGTCTATCTCCCTCTCCCCGTCAAACCAGAGGATTTAGATGTCGCCGTGGCGGGGTTTGCGGCGATAGGGTTGCAAGGCTTTAATATCACGATTCCCCATAAGCAAGCCATTATCCCCCTCTTAGCCGAGGTATCCGATATCGCCCAACTGGTGGGTGCCGTGAACACCGTTTGGCGTACTGATAAAGGGTGGAGTGGGACAAATACCGATGTCTTAGGGTTTATCGCCCCCTTGAACCAATATCAGCGAGATTGGCATCACACCAAGGCGGTAGTATTAGGCTATGGTGGTGCAGCACGCGCTGTTGTCGTGGGATGTATGCAATTAGGGTGTCCAGAGATTTGGGTTGTGGGTCGTAATCCCTATAAGTTAAGTCAGTTTCAGCAAAGTTGGGCAAATACTCCCTTGTCTAAGATTCTACAGGCTTATCCCTGGGAGGAAATGCCACAATTACTACAACAAGCCGATTTACTGGTGAATACAACGCCTGTGGGGATGTCTCCTCATGTCAATGAATCTCCTATCGATGAAGAAATAATACAGAGATTACCCAAAGGTGCGATCGCCTATGATTTAATTTACACCCCCAATCCCACAAAATTTCTACAACAAGCCAAACAACAAGGCGCGAATCCCATTGACGGCTTAGAAATGTTAGTCCAACAAGGTGCAGCCGCGTTACAGATTTGGTTAGGACAAACACCACCTGTTGAGATTATGCGAGAATCCTTACAGCAGAAATTAGGTTTGTAGGCTCGTAGTTGCGCTGTCTTCGCCTCAAGTGTTCGCATCGTTTACTACAAACAGCTAAAGATGACCTCTCCCCCAACCCCTCTCCTGCAAGGAGAGGGGAGCAATTTAAAAGACCTCAATTGAATAAACCCGTCCTGAACATAGGTGCATAGAATAGGAGTCAACGTTGATAAACTTTGCCGAAATTTTAATTGACCTGCTCATACTGCAAATATTCCAGCATCAGTAAACGCAAGTAATCCAACATTCTAATATAACCCTTTATTTGCTCATACTTGCCATTACTGCCAAAGTAAAACTGGACGATAACAGGTATTCTAAAAACTCGTATTTCTCGCAATTGCTCCATTGCCTGGGTTTCATTTATAATCCACCCTTGTGCCTGAATTTGATTGGCATAGCCCCGGAGAGTGACCGTTAACAGTTCAATTTCCTCTAACAGGGAAAACTCTTCATTAGATGGACGAAAATTAGCCACAATTTCTTTTCGCTCTCTTTGAATATTCTGATAGGCTATTTTTATCTCATCTAACAAATGCACAATATGAGTTTTAGTTGCTTCTCTCTCATTTAAAACAGCTTCACTCATATCTCTGCTATTGTCTCCGACTCAAGTAAGGGTCTTGCTGCCCATCATTATATTGTGAATGCCTTGAAAGAGCGATCGCGATCGTGCGTCTATCCCCAGTTAGCTCTTATGGGACGATTTTGTTGCTTGGCTACCGCCCTTACCTGACATCAAAATCTCAAAATGCGTTTTCATAGTTGACATTGTCAGATGAATGAGCTAACTTCATCATAGAACCAAGCTTTAAGCTTTGGAGATTTGCCCATGCCCGACGGAGACATTGTTCACAGTAAGCTCCCACGAATCTACCAGAAGCTGTACCGATGGCTTTGTGAAGGAAAAGCCAATACAACAGAATGCGGTCGGGTTGCGATGGAAGCACTCAAACGAGACCTAATGAGAAAAGGCGATCTTGCTATCAGCCTCGCTAAGCGCATGGGAGAAAGCTTGGAACGAGTAATAAACGATGCTAGTGAAAATAGCTCTGTGGATTGGGCTGCTTTAAGTACTGAGTTTGATACCTTAGCTGGACAAGTCTATGGACGACCTGACCTCAAGGAACTTACTCTTCGTGCTGCTAGAAGTGTTCTTCACGATCTCAGATATGGGCCAGACATAGATACTGACAATACTACAGAGGCAATCGTAAAGCGGTATATGTATGAAGTGTACGAATCGGAATTTAAACAACGTACTCCGCTAACCTCTGAACATTACGCTGGGATTGACGAAGTGACCCTTAACAGGCGTACTGAGGAAATTGCTCCAGACATTCTTACTGCAATAAGCAAATGGGCTAAAAAGGCAACTGAAGATCAAAGTGTAGCAAACCTGCGATTGCCGCAACGCAAAGGATTGAAGCCAGTAGACCTGGATGAGGATCTCCTATGAACTGGGGGTTAGACATGATGAAGAAGCACTACACCCACGATAGCGATTATACGTTGCGCTTTAGTCCAGTACTCAATAGCAATGGATGTGTTCACTTTATCGATCACTCCAGAAATAAGGAGAATACCTTTGGACTAACTGTCGATGATCAGGAGTTTGGATACAGGGTTCAGCCAAGGTTTCCCTCTGTTATTGCCGATCTGATTGACCTTGCTGTTGCTATCCATGCTTCAGATCGCCTTGCTGTCCAACATTTGCGCCAAGAGCAAAGCCGCATTCGTGTAGTGCTTCCAGTACGTCATCCAGAATTGCTGAACACTAAATCATTTCAAGCAAAACTAGAAAATCTGCTTAGGTGGGCGACTGGAAGTCGATGGGCTTTTGACTTCCAAAAACGAACTGCGTCAGGGCGAATAGTTGAACAGGAGGAACGGATTTTTCCGAATGACCCAGAAGAGTGTGAAGTAGCACTATGGAGTGGTGGTCTTGATGCTCTTGCAGGTCTTTATAGCCGACTTCAAACAAATCATGCAGCATCATTCATGCTGTTCGGAACTGGCAGCAATAATAATGTCTACGCCCGTCAAGAACACGTATTTAAAGCACTCCAGCCTTCCTTCCGTGATCGTCTCAATCTTTGCCGAGTTCCCATTCGTTTCTCTGACAGCAGCCGACATCAAAAAAACAAGATTCCTCGTGCCAGAGGTATTGTGTTTACCTTACTGGGTGCTGCTTATGCGTATCTCATGGGTCAGCGAGTTCTTTATGTGTATGAGAACGGAATCGGTGCGATTAATCTTCCGTACCGCGCATCTGCTGTGGGATTAGATCACTCCCGTTCTGTTCATCCGCTGACTTTACTTATGGTGAGCGATGTTGTTTCAGAGCTTTTTGGAGAAGAGTTTCGGGTGCGTAACCCGTTCCTCTTTTGGACTAAAGCTGAAATGTGTAGAGCTTTAGCTGAGGATGGCAGAAGCGACCTACCGCCACTTACTAAGTCATGCGACAGTCCACACCGTCAGCCTCAGCAACCAATTCAGTGTGGATACTGTTCCTCTTGTATTTTGAGGAAGCAGGCGCTGGCTGCTTCAAAAATAGAAGACAGGACTCGCTATGTAGTGCCTCATGGAAACCGCCCAGCTAAAGATCCAAGCTTGCATCTACGTAATATGCTTGTGCAGGTCTGTACCTTCCGTCGCCTGCTTAGTGCCTCAGATCAATGGGAAGCTTTAACTAGAGAGTTTCTTCAACTAGACGACATCGTTGATCGAAGTGCTGCGGCTGAAAACTTATTGCCTGCTGATATGCAAAGCCGTCTGATCAAGCTTTATCAAACTTACGTTGCTGAATGGGATACTGTAGAATCCCGGATTGCCGCCGAGATTTTAGATCAAGATAGCAACCAGCAAGCATCTTCAGCGCTGGCACTCTAAAAAGTTGAGGGACTCTTGCCATGACGAACAACATCCTTGACAAAATTGATACCCAGAGATTGGGAGAACTCCTTCAACAAGCGCGTAATCAGTGTGGCATGACCCAAGCGGATGCGGCTAACGTCATCGATGCAGCGCGTACAACGATGGTTGCGATTGAGAAAGGAGAGCGCCGTCTTAAGCCCAATGAATTGATCAAACTTGCCCGTGCTTACGGACGAGCCGTCAGCGACTTTGTGCGACAACCTCCCGTGGCGCAACCGTTCGAGGTTCAATTCCGAGCCGCCTACCGACGCAATCAAGTGGAAGAGTCACAGATTGAACCTGTCATTCAACTCCTAGAGGAGTTGTGCCAGAATTATCTGGAACTTGAAGAAATTATGGATGCACCACTCCCGCGAAACTATCCTCGCGAGTACCATCTGAGTGGTATGCCTATAGAGCGGGCGGCGGAGAGTATTGCCGTTGAAGAACGTCAACGCCTCGGTCTTGGAGATGGTCCCATTCCTCTGCTTCGAGACATCTTAGAGCAGAGTGTAGGACTCCGTATCTTTTACTTAAAAATGCCACCAAAATACTCAGAAATCTATAGTTACGACGAGCAACGGGGTGGCTGCATGGCAATTAATGCTCATCACCCCGAAGAACGGCGACGTTGGTCATTAGCTCATGGATATCTTCATTTTCTTGCTCATCGACGCAAGCCTGTACTTGATTTTGAGGGACAGTACAAGAGAATGCCAGAAAGTGAACGACTCGCAGAAGCATTCCCGAAATATTTTCTGATGCCGACGAGTGGCTTACTTAAACGGTTTAACGATATGTACCGTGCTAATGGTAAGTTCACTCCCACCAATTTATTTACGTTGGCTCATTACTACGGCGTATCCGTACAAGCACTTATTTATCGGTTAGAGGAAATGGAACTTCTGCCATCTGGAACA
>NZ_DS989847.1:151337-183479 GCF_000155555.1 Coleofasciculus chthonoplastes PCC 7420 | reverse complement strand
GTTTAGTTATTGTGGTGGACTTTAAATCAGAATCAGAAGAGACATCATTTGTCAACTATGTTTTTGAACTAGGCGATGATGGAGAATCTGCCTGCTATGCGATCGCGGTTCATCGAGGATGGGCAATAGCAACTGATGATAAGAAGGCAATCTCATTTATTCAACGGGAGATTTCCCCGGTTCAGATCATATCAACTCCAGAGATAATCAAGCATTGGTCAGAGAAAGTGTCTCTGGATGCTTCGATATTACGAGATGCACTCAAAGCAATTCGGGTCAAGGGACGATATTTACCGCGTAAAAACCATCCTTTGCTCAGTTGGTGGCAAGCTGCTTTGACTGATCCAGACGCTTTAGAGGAATGAGATTCTGTAATCCAAATACATTGTTTTTGAAAACCCATGCAATTAGGGGCTAAAGCCCCTACTACGAACCCAACTATACCACAATTTTAACTGTGTCAGTCCACTACTGCCGTGACCCAACTAAAATAGGACGTTGTTTGTAGTGAGAACTTTAGTTCTCTCTCCGCCTAGCTGGAGAGGGCTAAAGCCCCTACTACGAACCCAACCTATTCCACCATTTCAACTGTGTCAGTCCACTACGGTCTAAGAATACCGGATTTGCAGCAGTAGTCTATCTGCTTTAACCGGAGAAATGACTCGGTGAATGCAGGAAGGGTCTTGAACAAAACCAAATCCACTTTCTCCTTCAATGATCAGTTGATTGTCTTGCCCGTAATAATTAAGCACCGCCTTGTCCGACTGACGACCCGCAGCCAAGGTCATGTAAAGCGGCTTTTTCTGATGAGAGCCTTTGATCATAACATGAGCGCCCGAATCAGCATTCACATCGGTGATATAAAAATAGGCGGTCATAAAGTTGTACCCAGCGATATCATAGTGAAAATTCGTGGGTGGATAACTCTGTCTAATTTCCGGTTCTCGGAGATCTGACACTAAACTCCAAGTCAGATGCTGAGTAATTTGGTTGGGCCAATACCCCAGATAGTTCTTAACGATTTGCAACAGCAGAGGATCTTGGGTAATTTTTTGAATGGCTTCACAATTCATGACATCACGCACCAAGGCACGCAGTACTGGATGTTCACCTCGCCTTCGACCATTTCTAATTACCTCTTCGATGAAAAATTCGTCGTCAGACTCAGGTTCAATACAAGCTGTTTGCATGGCATATTGATAGATTTCTTTTACCATCGACGGCGATAAATGCAGACCAAAGCCTACTCCTTCATGACGGAGTTGTTGGACACATTTATCGAGAGAAACACCGTCAAACATTGAATCGGAAGCAATCTTCAGACGTTTTTTATAGAAATCGGGATTTAGGCGCTGTCGCCTAGCTTGGAGAAGACTATATATTCTCCGACAGATGAGGAAACGACCAAACCGCTGCGTGAAGTCTCCTTGGGTTAACCGTTTTATTGGGTTTGATGATGAACTTAAGCGTCCCGTTGAACTTTCTAATGGGGTACTTTTCATGACAATTCTCAAGACACTTGGCTACATCTACTACTCTCATCATTACTTTTGGGGATCAGGAGTGTCACACCCAGTTTGAGATCAGTAATTTACGCCGCGAAACTGATCTGTTATTTCTTTTAGGGAGAATTGTACAGGCGATATCCAAGAGGGTGGCGGAATAGATTTGACGGTTCAATCGAAGCTAAAACAAGCCAAGAACTCAAGTTCTTGGCTTATAGCTCAAGTCCATTAAAATGGACTAATACCAAATTGGGGGAACGTTAACCCCGTTATAGCAATAGACACATCGATTAGGACGTTCGGCACCATTGTAGAGACGCGCCATGGCGCGTCTCTACATAAATGATGTGTCCTAAGCTGAAATGCATTTAAATTGGGTATTAGTAGCGAGCAAGATGCAAAGCCTGCGGCATGGCTTCGCTAAAGCCTGCGGCATGGCTTCGCTAAACGCACTACAAGGATTTCGCAATTCTTGACATTATGGTTTAAATGCCGAACAGCTTAACAGCCATGGCGGTTGCTATATACCCTAGTCCGCGCAGGCGGACTTTGTTTGTGTAGTAGCGATTTCAATCGCCTCCTCTCTAATACTTTTGGGAAAACGATGAAACCTGGGCTTCTAACTCATCGCACGCTTCACGCACCAACCGCAACCCTTCTTCCTTTTCTAGTTTAGCGCCTGCGGGAACAAATTCTTGCAGAATTTCCGCCTCTGTTGTTTGATATTCACCCCAATCAGATTTCAACTTTTCTAGGTAATTAATTCCCTCACTACCATCTTGAATCGCAAACTCTAAAATAGAATCCAGATAAGCCGTAACCTTAGAACTCCTCACTCCCTCCGTCACCGCCGCAAATAATAATTCACCATTGAGATAGTCAAACTCTGGCACAACTAGCCAATCATTGCGTAACTCAAAAGTATGAGCGCCTTGAGCAGGTCTAACGGTTATTCCTTCCTGTCTGACTCGTCTAGCGGCATTGTAAACTAATCTCATGATTGTGAAAATTACGTCTGGATAATTACTATCAATTCCCCGTAATTCCACCGTTCCTAATGCATTGAGTCGCACTGGATTCCAGCCCGATTTTAGTAAATTTCCGCCGCCTTCAGTAAACAACTTCCGCTCAACTCCAGCATTATCCATCGCGGTTAGCCATGCATAATAGCGTTCAAATTGTAACTCTACTAACTGTTCCACAGAATCGGCATAAGGCATTAAACCGCCAACAGATTGTAAGTGAGTATACACGCCTTCCCAGCCAAATCTGTCACTTCCCCGATAGCGGACAATGTGATAGGCAAGTCCCGTGGCTTCTCCTTCATAAAAGGGACAGGCGCGTCCCAAGGCGATGAGGGCAGAATCTAAGGCTGTGGCTAAATTATAAATATTAATCAGTTCTTCGCGTTCGGCGGCGCTGCTGTTGTAAGAGACACCAACGCGAGAATCAATTACTCCTGGTGGTACTTCTAAATGGATATGGGTTCCTGTACATTTACCCGCATTCAAAAATCGGTCGTAGCCAACGGTGCGAACCTGGACATGATAGCTTAATTTATCCCGAATGACGGGAATTAAATGTAAGGGATAGCTGGATAGAGGATAAAGCCGCAAATGCATCTTTTTTCCCACCTGTAATCCGAGTTGTAAGTTTTTTAGATAGGCTATGGCTAATTCGGTGGGAGTATGGGCGGGAGGGGTATTAATTTCGATCATTCCCTTCACCCATTCCGGCATAAAGTAATCGGGATTTAAACCAATAGTTTCGGCTTCTTGGCGACAATTTTGTAAGAATTCATCGGCACGATTGGAAAATTTGCCCGTTTCTTCTACGAGGAAAAATTCTTGTTCTAAACCGATGCGACGTTTACCTAGTTTCATAGTATTAACTGCTTAGTATTATAGAGGTTTCCAGTCAGATCCCCGACTTCTCCAAGAAGTCGGGGATCTTGGGTATCGTTTTGCAGATATGTTATCATCAATAACTGCCGCGAAATCCCCTCCTAAACCCGCCCCTACTCACCATTAAACCTCCACCACGGCTTGCTGATACACTTGTTGTGTCACTTTAACTAACCGTTGCATGGCGGTTTCTAATTCGCGATCGCTTGCGGTTAAACTAATCCGAATACACTGATGCTGGTGTTCCCAGGTGTCCCGTAATCCGGGGAAGAAGGTATTTCCGGGAACCACGATTACTCCCACCTGCTTTAACTGTTGATACAAGTCCCAATCGTTTATCGGTAAATCTTTGAACCACAACCAGGCAAAAATAGCGCCTTCACCGCGATGTAAAAACCACGGTAAATCCTTGGGCATAAATTGGTTCAGCGCAGTTTCTAAGACGGTAAACTTGTGCTGATAATAGGGACGAATCACATTAACAGAAATCTCAGCCAATGCGCCCGAATTAATTGCCTGTGCAGAAATGGCTTGTCCGTAGCGGGAGGAATGGATGCAGAGATTCGTCTGGAACGATTGCAAAATCTCAATCCTATCCGGATCACCAATAGCGACGCCAATTCGTTCTCCGGGGAGTCCGGCTTTGGATAAACTCAGACAGTGGATAATATTATCACCAAAAATGGGCGTCATGTCGGTAAAGTTTAATGCCGGAAATGGGGGTGCATAGGCGGAATCAATGAATACTGGCACATGATTCGGTGCAGCAAGTTCGGCAATTTTTCGCACTTCGTTATCGCTAAGAACATTCCCTGTGGGATTACAGGGGCGAGAAAATATGACACATCCGGTATCTTGGCTAATTTTCAATTGACTGAAGTCGGGACGATATTTGTAGCGATGCGCCGCTTCGTCAATCTCTAGGCTGGGTTTATAGGCGATTAGGGCTTCTGGGGTTAAACTGACGCCACCATACCCGGTATAATCAGGACTCAGGGGGAGAACGATTTGTTTTAACTCACCCGCTTGGGTATAGCCGCCAAAGGCATTCGCACCGTAGAAGTAAATGGATTGAGAACCGGGAGTAATTAAGATATTCCGTTCAGTTAGACTCAAGCCGTAACGCTGATTGAAATCTTTTGCGATCGCGTCAATCAAGGGCTGGTATCCTTGAGATGACCCATAACGGCAAACCACTTCTCCGTAGTCGGGACTTGCCAAGAGTTGGGCGGTACAGTCTCGCCACAGTTGTTCCACCTCTGGCAAAATAACCGGATTTCCCGCACTAAGGTTAATGAACTCCTGTCCCTGACCTAATCGTAACGTTTCAATAATATCCTTCATAATAGCCCGGACGCCCGTCAGGTTGGACATCTGAGTACCAAATTGAGTGAGAGACGGTTCCATCATGCGCGATCGCTCTTATCACAGAGGTTAACTTACTTTGCCGCGAATTGAGTCAAGATTACTGATTCGCTGGGGGCTGTATTCATTTAACCGCAAATTATACCGCTTGGCTTTTTCCGTCGTTCCACTCGTGCAGGGATTTGCCTGGGGTTGATTAGAGTACGAAGGCGCAGGAGAGTGCGATCGCGCCCCTTGTTGATCCAATAGAAGCCTAGATTTTCCATCCTACAAGGGATAGAACCGCCGGGGAAGTGGACAGTATAACTTATGCGTATGGCTTGGAATTGAAACCGATTTATGAAGGGTTTATGAAGTTCAGACTTCCATTATGAAGACTCTGTGAAAATAGCCATTTTTTATTGACAAAATTTTAATCAATTATCTATTGTCTATGTATAAAGTTTATTTTCTCAGGAAAAATATGAAATTTAATCTATCTACATTAACTAAAACAACTCTATCCGGTGTAGCTATCACAGCTACTTTGGGATGTTTAGCTTCTTCGGCAGATGCACTAACGTTGGCTAGTTCTTCTGGCAGTTGGAGCAATGTGCTTTTGGATAATGGAATTACAGTGAATCCTCCGGGTGGCAATACTGTTGAATTCCTTACGGTAGGCAATGAAAGCCAAGTGCGCTGGGGTGTTCCATTATCTGATGAAAAGAGTGGTCTAGGATTTACTGGGGTCACTAGCCAAAGCTTTGATGTTGGTGAAATGTTTTCGGTTGGAACACTGCGTCACTTTAATCAATCAGTCACTCAGCCATTTGTAACAAAAGCTGACTTAGGAATTACTCTAGATTTTATTACCCCATCAGTAAGCCAAACATTTAATTTTACCTTTGATATCAATGAAACTATTAATCAACCACCACCAGCTTGTCCCGTTGGAAATCCTCCCTGCGCCGACATTGTGACCTTACCAAGTACTTTCCCCACAGAAACCTTTAACATTGGCGGAGTTGACTACACCCTTGAGTTGCTTGGGTTCCGTGATCCGGTTACTGGAGAGCCTGTTAAACAATTCGTTTCCCCAGAAAATGGGAGACCAAATTCAGCCACACTCTTTGCTAAAATTACAACTCCTTCTGAAAAAGTTCCTGAACCTACGGCTATGGTTGGTCTAGGTCTTTTCGGTCTCTATCTCATAGGGCGTCGTAATCAAAAACAAAAGCTACACTAACCTTAAGTGCTGACGGATATTGGTAAATAGACAATCCCCATCATCTGAGGTGGGGATTCTTAACGTTGTGGTTACTTATGAATCTCAAACCGATATCATGAAGAGTATTGAAATTTAAATCCTCCTCAAACATTTATAAAAAAGATATTATATTCTAAATAGTCAATCTAAGTAAGTGATGAATTATGGGAAAATCTATGTCACCTAACTCAAGTTTATTAAGTTTGAGTTTTATCGCCACTGTAGTTGCTTTAATGTCTGGCGGTAATGCCACAGCAGCAACAGTAAACCTCAACTTCCAAAAGTTAACGAATGTAACAGGCGGCGACCCGGCACAAACCGCTGTATTCCGTGCCGATCTTTCCGCTATTAACTTTGATATCAATTCCATTCAAATTAAAGATAACAGTAGTGGGCTTGGTGGGGCGGCTGGTCAATTTAGTGGCTTCGATTTGGACGCTATTAAGCTAAGTACGACTCAGATTAATAATGCAGCAGACATTAATAGCTTGCCGGGATTAGACGTATTTGATTTTACAGCCAGAACCATTTTCATGCCCGGAGTACAACGATCGCCTACTGATCCGAAACTATTTGGAACCACAGCAACGGGTAATAGCATAGATAATACGGTTGCTACTTTGGGAAGTTTCGACGGTAATTCGACAACTAATACAACGTTTCCTCCGCCTGTGGCAAATGGATTTGTCAGCTTAGGCGATAATGGAAAAGTGGGATTTAATCTAACCAGTTCTGTGTCTCCTAGCAATTCACTATTCCTTTACATTGGAGAAGTGGGTGATAATGGAGAAGTGGCAGCAGGTCAAATCATTGTTTCAGACCAACCCGTGAATGTTCCAGAACCCCTGACTATCCTTGGTTCAGCCACAGCTTTAGGTTTTGCTGCGTTATTCAAACGAGAGCATTCAAGAAAGGCGAGATAGGGGAGATGAGGGAGACAGAAGAGGATAAATTGACTTCTTCCTCACCTTTCTTACCTTCATTCAGCCAGATACCGTGAAACGTAAGACTTGATCAAGTCACCTTAGCATTGGCGTACTATAGGTAAGGTGAACGCATAGACTGGGAGAACAACCACGGTTTACACACGCCCCCTAGCTCGATTGATCGAGCAACTACAACGCTTACCTGGAGTGGGTCCCAAAACCGCTCAACGATTGGCATTACATATTATTAAACGCTCAGAGGATGAAGTCAAAGCCCTGGCGCAAGCTTTAATTGAGGCGAAAAAGCAGGTTGGCTTGTGTCAGGTTTGCTTTCACCTGTCGGCTGAATCGGTGTGTGATATCTGTCGTAATCCGAATCGCGATAAAACAACCCTTTGTGTGGTGGCGGATTCCCGTGATGTGATTGCGTTGGAGAAAACACGGGAGTATCGGGGGAATTATCATGTTCTCGGTGGAGTGATTTCTCCCATGGATGGAATTGGACCGGAACAATTGCACGTTGAACAACTGGTGCGCCGCGTTAGCCAGCAGAAGATTCAAGAGGTAATTTTAGCGATTAGTCCGAGTGTGGAAGGGGAAACGACGACGCTGTATGTTGGTCAACTATTGAAACCGTTTACAAAGGTGACTCGAATTGCTTTTGGGTTACCCATGGGTGGGGATTTAGAATATGCGGATGAGGTGACATTAGCACGGGCGTTGGAAGGGCGACGGGAGTTGGATTAGTTATTTGTTATTTGTCATTTGTCATTTGTCATTTGTTGATTATTCATGGTTGATTGGTAATCCTCTTACCCAGCTCCCAGACGCGCCATGGCACGTCTCTACATCACTCCCCCAGCTTCCCTTCTGCCTACCAAAATCATTCATCGAGTCACTTCGATATAAATATGCTCTAAGCGTACAGGTTGGCGAGTGATTGAATCTAGGGAAATGCCCTCAAATCGCTCAATTATTTCTTTTAAATCTAACGCTTCGGGTAACCAAAAAGCTAAATCATTCCCGTAGCGGCGATGGGTGAAACCGAGTTCTGTCGCCCGCGCGATCGCACGTTCCTCTTCTTGTGTTTGGATAATCACAATCTCTTGGGCGGGAATCCGTTGGCGCAGGGTATCTAAACTCCCTTCGACGAGGATTTGTCCGCCTTTGAGAATGCCAATCCGCTGACATAGGCGTTCGGCTTCATCGAGTAAGTGAGTGGTTAATAAAATTGTTAATCCTTGACGTTGGAGACGGCGAATCAAGTCCCAAACTTCATATCGGGCTTCGATATCTAAACCCGTTGTGGGTTCGTCTAAAATGACCAGTTTCGGCTGATGAACTAGGGCGACGGCTATATTTAAGCGTCGCTGCATTCCCCCACTTAAGGTTTCAACGGGACTTTGGGCGCGATCGCATAGATTAACAGCGTCTAAACAGGTGTGGACTTGTTGTTGTCGTTGTCGCTTGCTTAAGCCATAGATGCGGGCAAAAAAATGCAGGTTTTCGGCACAGGTTAAGGTTTTATAGAGTAAGTTTTCCTGGGGGGCAATTCCGATTAGGGTTTTGGTGGCGTCGGAGACGGGTTGGTGATTAATGGTGATTGTGCCACTGTCGGCTTTGAGTAAGTTACAGATACTATTAATTGTGGTGGTTTTTCCGGCACCATTGGGTCCGAGTAATCCGTAAATTTCTCCGGGGTGGATGTGCAGGGTGAGATTTTGTAGAACGTGGCGATTGCCGTAGGATTTACAGAGGTTTTCGATATGCAGCACAATGACTAATACATAAAATAGGACAATTTTATGAATTTCTGACACGGACTAATTGAAAATTCAAAAATCTCAAATGGGAGGTTGCCAAAATTGTCAAAGGCTAAACCCGCATTTCTCACAAATTTTGCCATCTGAGTCGTCGAAACCTTTACCTGGAGTAGGTTTCGAGCATTTTTGACCAACCCGGAATTTTGACATAGTGTTGAAAGCCTTATTCTACGGTTAATCCAGGTTGTATGGGACCTTTGGGCAATTGTGGTGAGAAATCCGGGCTAAAGCCCTCACTACAAACCTACTCCCCTCTCCCCTGGTGGGAGAGGGGTTGGGGGTGAGGGGGTTTCGCCTTAAGTTGACACCAATGCACGTCTGTGCGCCCCGACGAAGATTTATCTGATATCATAACCTTCGCTCAACTCTCAGCATCCGCTGATAAGATAACCATCCGGCTACTACCATAATTAAGGCAAATACGCCCAAAAACAAAAAATGCTCCCGAATATCCGCCAATCCCGCGCCATTTGCCCAAACACCCAGCAGCGCTTCGTTGATATGGTAAATCGGGTTAAATTGGGCGATGTCTAGCAAGGTGTCGGGAAATAGGGATGTGGGTAAAAATGCGCCCCCTAAAATTAACAGGGGTACGCCAAACGCTGCAACCAAGGCGTTTACATCCTCCGTGCGACGGGCAAATTGGGTACCAAGGATGAATCCCACTCCCACGTAAGCCATGATACTCTGTAGAATGATCAAGATGCCTAAAACTAGAGACCCCTGAAACTTAGCACCCCAACATGCTGCGATCGCATAAACCAAAACCGCTTGACCCCCAGCAATGGCGCTATGGGCGCAAAAGATACCTAGAAAATAGGATATGCCACTTAAGGGTGAGATGAACAGACGTTTAAGGGTTTGCTGTTCTCGTTCCCCTACCACCGTTGCTACCGTACCCCCCAGACAGCTAAAAAATAAAGCAGCACCTGCCAACGTCGAAGGGGCGGCATTTTCAAAGGCTTGCGCCATCGACAATTGGGCGCGTTCTGCCAAAATATAACCGTTGAGTAATAATACCGAAATGGGGAAAATTCCCCAAAACACCAGACTGCGGCGTCTTCGCCCCAGTTCGATTAAAATGCGCTGGGCTACAGCCAATGTTTCATGCCAATAGTTCATTTAAATTTTCTGTCGGGGCGGGTTTCATTATTATCCTCTCTAAATGCGAGAACTAACCTTTCAGTGTCATCAGTGTGTGACTAACCTCTCACCTCCCTACCCCCATCTCTCCAATAAATCCGTGAAATCAGTGTTTTAAACAATGACCAATGACAAATTAAACCGATTCTACCTTTCCCGACGCACCGCCCTGAAACTTATTGGTGTGGCTGGGGTGGGTAGTGTGATCGGATATTCTCGCTGGGCGAAACCGCAACCGACGGTTATTCAACCGGATACCCTGGATTTACCCCGAACCCTGACTCAGCCAAAATCGGTGGTGGTTGTGGGTGCGGGATTGGCGGGGCTTAGTTGTGCCTATGAGTTGAGTCAACGCGGCTTTGATGTGACACTATTAGAACGATCGCCTCAACTCGGCGGTAAGATTGCGAGTTGGCAAATTCAGGTGGGTGATCACGCCCTGCGGATGGAACATGGGTTCCATGGCTTTTTCCCGCAGTATTATAATTTGAATCGGTTGGTGGCTGAGTTGGAGATTCAGGATCACTTCCGTTCCCTGGAATTTTACTCGGTGGTTTTTCGGGATAATCAGTATCAGCCGGAAGTCTTTCGCCCTAGCCG
Organism: Coleofasciculus chthonoplastes PCC 7420; assembly: GCF_000155555.1. GTDB lineage: Bacteria > Cyanobacteriota > Cyanobacteriia > Cyanobacteriales > Coleofasciculaceae > Coleofasciculus > Coleofasciculus chthonoplastes_A. Next base: position 172,967 of record NZ_DS989847.1, on the reverse strand, counting down.
TTCTGCCTTTCCCTGGAATGTGGTAGATTTAGCGATCGCGTCCTCAAATCGCTGGCGTTGGGGGATTAATTTGACCAAGTTGAAACATTGGCAGGTGTTTCGGGAAATTGGCGGCTTCCAAATCCCCGATAGTTTTCAGCGTTTGGATCAGTTATCGGTTGCGGATTGGGTAAAAGGTGAGTTTCCCCAGGGACTTTATGATCTGTATTTTTTACCCTTTGCTAAATCTAGTCTGAATGCGCCGGATTTGCTGAGTGTGGGCGAATTAATGCAGTTTTTCCACTTTTATTTTTTTGGTAATCCGGAGGGATTGGCGTTTGATGGAACCCGCCAGGATATGGGTAGGAGTTTGGTGGAACCCATTGCCCAGGCGATTCAAAATCGGCAGGGAACGATTGTTACAGAAGCGACGGTGAGTAGCATTAATTGGCAAGATGGGCAGATTCATTCGATTAGTTATCAGTCGGGAAATACTCAACCCTCGGTGCCGTTTTGGGTGAAGCGGAATCGTAGGATGGAAACTGATGAATCCGATCAGACTGTGGACTATTACGGGGCTGGAGATGCCATGTTTGCCCTTTTTCCAGAGGAGAATCAAGCGATTTCTCTAACTTGTACTCATCAAGGCTGTACGGTACAACGCCAAGCAGATGGTCAGTTTCTTTGTCCTTGTCATGGGGCGGTTTATAATTCCCAAGGGCAGGTGATTGCGGGTCCGGCGAAACGGGATTTACCTCGGTTTAACCTGATGCAAAGCACTGAGGATGAAGTGCAACTGGTGGGGATTTCTAGTCCAGAGTCGCCCCCGGTAGCGACAGAAACGATTCAGGCGGATTATTATGTCTTTGCCACGGATGTTCCCGGTGTCCAACATTTGTTTAAATTAGCAGAAGGGGAAGTGAATTCCCAGGTATTTCAGCAGGTGGAACAATTAGCCGTCGCTGATCCCTTTGCGGTTGCCCGATTTTGGTTTGATCGGGATTTTGCTTGGGATCATAGTAATTTTACTTCTCTGTCTGGCTATCGTCTCACCGATAGTATTACTTTGTATCATCGCATCCAAGATGATTATATTCAGTGGCATGAAAAGACGGGGGGAAGTGTGGTAGAATTACATGCTTATTGTTATAAAGAAGACGAGTTTCCTAATCAGCAGGTTTTGTTAACCACGTTTGCACAGGAACTCTATGAAATTGTCCCAGAATTACAAACGGCGACGATGTTACATCGAGAGTTAGTGAATCAGAAAAACTTCTCTGGTTATCCGCCAGGGAGTTATCAGGAACGCCCAGAAACTGATTCGGGGGTGGCGAATCTATTTTTTGCTGGAGACTGGGTAAAAATGCCCTTTCCCTGTGGGTTAATGGAACGGGCGGTGAGTAGTGGATTCTTGGCGGCTAATGGGATTATACACCGGGAAGGATTGCAACAGCGATCGCTGTTATCGGTGAATCCAGAAGGCATTTTTTCAATATAAGGGAGATGGGTAATTGTAGGGGCGGGTTTAGGGATTCAATATTGAATCTCACCGATAACCTATCAACAAAACCCGCCCTGACTTCCCCTATCCCCAATGGAGAGGAACACGCTATGATTAAAGGTGCGATCGCGAAATTAGGACTGATTAGTTTATTAGCAGGATTCTCGCCAACGGTACAGGCGCAGGAATCGCCTCCCTACATTCCCCAAACAGCCGCAGCTTTGGCGCTGCAAGGGGAGGTGCAAGAGTATTTAAATGCGGTGAATCTGGCGCAATTGAATTATTTTCTGGAGTATTCTCAGTTTGCCACAAGTTTAGTTGAGTTAAATTTGGCGGGGTTCCAGGAGACGGAGAATTATCGCTATTTGATGTTACCTGCAAAGAATCCGCGTCAGGGTATGATTATGATTGCCCAAGCCAAAGATCCGAGATTAAAAAGTTATGCGGGGGCGACTTTTGTGGTATCGTCGGGTGAGATTATTAAAGGGATTGGGGGGATTTGTGAGACGAATTTGCCTTCAACCTCTCCGCCGATGATTCCGACGGCGCCGACGTTTGCTTCTACGGGGATATTATGTCCCTTTGGTTCTCATGCGTTAACGGATTTTGATCGGGACAGAATATTATAGGGTGTGACACCGTAGGGGCGCACCGACGTGCGCCCGATTCAATGGTAAAGGATTTTGCTGTTCCGTTATTGGTGAGATAGGGCGGGTTTTGCTGTTCCGTTATTGGTGAGATAGCTGAGTTGAATTCCTAAACCCGCCCCTACAATGGATAAACCTGTCCCTACAATTAAATTGTAACTACAATTGAATTATGACTTAGTATGACTAATTTAGACGTTCGCCAACTTAGAATTAACCTCAATCATTGGTATGTTGTCGCCCGTAGCGATGAGGTTAAATCTAAACCTATCGGCGTAACCCTTTGGCATCAAAATATTGTTATTTTTCGCGATAGTACGGGTGAAATTCATGCATTAGAAAACCGTTGTCCCCATCGCCAGGTGCAATTGAGTCATGGTCAAGTTAAGGGAGATTTGTTGGAATGCACCTATCACGGCTGGCAGTTTAAGTCAACGGGAACTTGTGTTTTCGTTCCCTATTTAGCTGAAAATCAAAAATTGCCGAGTTGTGCAATTCGTGCTTATCCGGTACGGGAAAAAGATGGGTTTATTTGGCTGTTTCCAGGGGAGGGTGATAGGAACATTCGACAACCGATGGGACTCCCGGAGTGGGAGCATTTGAATTATATTGCTACGGTTTCTCGGATTGACTGTAATGCCCATTATTCGTTTTTAATTGAGAATTTGATGGATATGTATCATGGGCATTTACATCAGGATTGGCAAGCGTGGGCTGATCCGGTTTTGGTGGATATTGATGAGGATGAACATCGGGTGGATGCTCATTATCAGGCGAAGAGTTATTATAAAATTGATAAGATTTGGTCGATTTCTCAGTTGTTTTTTCCGGCGTTACGGCGTTTGCATCCGGAACCGTTGAATGTGAGTTATGTTTATCCCCATTGGGTGTCGAGTTTGGGGGAAGATTTTAGGATTTATTGTTTATTGTGTCCGATAAATTTACGGCAGACTCGTGCCTATTTGGTTCATTTTACGTCGCTGAATGCGTTTTGGCGGTTGCATAAGTTACCGATTTGGTTTCGGCGGTGGATTAAGGATAGTTTGTTTGGTTCGGCGCAGGGGTTGTTGGATGGGTTGGTGCGTCAGGATGTGCAGATGATTGAGGAGGAACAGTTGGCGTATTTGGCGCATCCGGAAGGGAGGGGGTATGAGTTGAATCGGGCGTTGGTGACTGTGCAACGGGTGATGGGTAAGCAGGGTGAATTGTAGGGGCGGGTTTAGGGATTTAATTGTAAATCTTGCTGATAATCTTTGTGGCAAAACCCGCCCTTTTTTAAGGAACAGTTGGTGACTGTGCAAGGGTTGATGCGAAAGCAGGGTAATTTGTAGGGGCGGGTTTAGGGATTGAATTGTGAATCTTGCTGATAATGTTTGTGGCAAAACCCGCCCTTTTTTAAGGAACAGTTGGTGACTGTGCAAAGGTTGATGGGTAAGCAGGGTGAATTGTAGGGGCGGGTTTAGGGATTGAATTGTGAATCTTGCTGATAATGTTTGTGGCAAAACCCGCCCTTTTTTAAGGAACAGTTGGTGACTGTGCAACGGGTGATGCGAAAGCAGGGCGAATTGTAGGGGCGGGTTTAGGGATTTAATTGTAAATCTTGCTGATAATGTTTGTGGCAAAACCCGCCCTTTTTTAAGGAACAGTTGGTGACTGTGTAACGGTTGATGCGAAAACAGGGTAATTTGTCGGGGCGGGTTTAGGGATTTAATTGTGAATCTTGCTGATAATGTTTGTGGCAAAACCCGCCCTTTTTTAAGGAACAGTTGGTGACTGTGTAACGGTTGATGCGAAAACAGGGTAATTTGTAGGGGCGGGTTTAGGGATTGAATTGTGAATCTTGCTGATAATCTTTGTGGCAAAACCCGCCCTTTTTTAAGGAACAGTTGGTGACTGTGCAAGGGTTGATGCGAAAACAGGGTAATTTGTAGGGGCGGGTTTAGGGATTGAATTGTGAATCTTGCTGATAATCTTTGTGGCAAAACCCGCCCTTTTTTAAGGAACAGTTGGTGACTGTGCAACGGGTGATGCGAAAGCAGGGCGAATTGTAGGGGCGGGTTTAGGGATTGAATTGTGAATCTTGCTGATAATCTTTGTGGCAAAACCCGCCCTTTTTTAAGGAACAGTTGGTGACTGTGCAACGGGTGATGCGAAAGCAGGGTGAATTGTAGGGGCGGGTTTAGGGATTTAATTGTAAATCTTGCTGATAATGTTTGTGGCAAAACCCGCCCTTTTTTAAGGAACAGTTGGTGACTGTGCAAGGGTTGATGGGTAAGCAGGGTGAATTGTAGGGGCGGGTTTAGGGATTGAATTGTGAATCTTGCTGATAATCTTTGTGGCAAAACCCGCCCTTGTTTAAGGTATGAGTTGAATCGGGCGTTGGTGACTGTGCAAGGGTTGATGCGAAAGCAGGGTAATTTGTAGGGGCGGGTTTAGGGATTGAATTGTAAATCTTGCTGATAATGTTTGTGGCAAAACCCGCCCTTTTTTAAGGAACAGTTGGTGACTGTGCAAGGGTTGATGCGAAAACAGGGTAATTTGTAGGGGCGGGTTTAGGGATTTAATTGTAAATCTTGCTGATAATGTTTGTGGCAAAACCCGCCCTTTTTTAAGGAACAGTTGGTGACTGTGCAACGGGTGATGCGAAAGCAGGGTGAATTGTAGGGGCGGGTTTAGGGATTTAATTGTAAATCTTGCTGATAATGTTTGTGGCAAAACCCGCCCTTTTTTAAGGAACAGTTGGTGACTGTGCAAGGGTTGATGCGAAAACAGGGTAATTTGTAGGGGCGGGTTTAGGGATTGAATTGAGAATATTGTTGATAATGTTTGTGGCAAAACCCGCCCTTTTTTAAGGTATGAGTTGAATCGGGCGTTGGTGACTGTGCAAGGGTTGATGCGAAAACAGGGTAATTTGTAGGGGCGGGTTTAGGGATTTAATTGTAAATCTTGCTGATAATGTTTGTGGCAAAACCCGCCCTTTTTTAAGGAACAGTTGGTGACTGTGCAAAGGTTGATGGGTAAGCAGGGTGAATTGTAGGGGCGGGTTTAGGGATTTAATTGAGAATATTGCTGATACTGTTTGTGGCAAAACCCGCCCTTTTTTAAGGAACAGTTGGTGACTGTGCAAAGGTTGATGGGTAAGCAGGGTGAATTGTAGGGGCGGGTTTAGGGATTTAATTGTAAATCTTGCTGATAATGTTTGTGGCAAAACCCGCCCTTTTTTAAGGAACAGTTGGTGACTGTGCAACGGGTGATGCGAAAGCAGGGCGAATTGTAGGGGCGGGTTTAGGGATTTAATTGTGAATCTTGCTGATAATCTTTGTGGCAAAACCCGCCCTTTTTTAAGGTATGAGTTGAACGGGCGTTGGTGACTGTGCAAAAGTTGATGCGAAAACAGGGTAATTTGTAGGGGCGGGTTTAGGGATTGAATTGTGAATCTTGCTGATAATCTTTGTGGCAAAACCCGCCCTTTTTTAAGGAACAGTTGGTGACTGTGCAAAAGTTGATGCGAAAACAGGGTAATTTGTAGGGGCGGGTTTAGGGATTTAATTGTAAATCTCACCGATAATGTTTGTGGCAAAACCCGCCCTTGGTTAAGGTTGAATGTATATTTTACGTTGGTGGTGTCAGCGTTGCGTTGATGGGCTGAAGCCCACACTACGAACTACAAACTACAAATCTAAGGGTAGGGTGACGGTGAAGGTTGTGCCGATGCCGACTTCACTGTGGACGTTGATGGTTCCACCGTGGATTTCGATGGCTTTTTTGACGATGGATAATCCCAGCCCGGTTCCGGGTAGGTTGCTGACGTTTCTCGCCCGGTGGAAGGGGTCAAAGAGTCGGGGAATGTCTTCTCTGGGTATGCCGATTCCTTGATCTTGGATCTGAAAGCATACTGTATGATCTGGGTAGGTTAGGGTGAGGGTTATGGTGCTGTTGGGCTGGGAATAGTTGATGGCGTTGGATAAGAGATTGCCGAGTATTTGATAGAGGAGTTTTTCGTCGAGGCAAACGCTGTGCTTGGTTCCGGGGGCGTTGAATTGTAGGGTTTTACTGCTACCGGCGATGACTTGATAGTCTTCGACAAGGGTTTGGCAGAATTGTTCTAAGTCCAGTAATGTAGGGTTGAGTTCGAGTTTGTCGGCGCTGGCTTTGCTGAAGACAAGAACGTCATCGAGTATTTTGGTAATTCGCCGCACAGCTTTATCGGTTCGTTGCAGTAATTGATTGCATTTTTCTTCGGTTAAGCCGTCGTGAGAACGGGCGAGGAGTTGGGCGGAAACGTATATCATGTTCAGGGGGGTGCGGAATTCGTGGGAGACGGTTTGGATGAAGCGAGATTTGAGTTCGCTGAATTCTTTTTCGGCTTCTAATTCTCGGCGTAGGCTTTCGGCTTGATGGCGATAGGTCATGTCCCGAATTAACCAGCGCAATCCCACGATTTCTGATTGGGGATTGAGAATGGCTGAGATGGAAATCTCCGCCGGGAATGGTTCACTCTGGCGCGGTTTAATGAATATTTCCCAGTCTCGGTAGAGTAGGGTGGTGGGAAAGTCGGGGGAGGATAAGTGGGTGAGTTGGTTGAGTTGACTGAGAAAGGTGCGTTTGCTTGTATCAGCAATAAACACAGCTAGGGGTTTGCCGATGAGACGCCGTTTTTCTATATTCAACAGGGTGGCGGCGGCTTGGTTGGCGTCTTGGATTGTACCGGATGCGTCGGTGATGAAATAGCCGTCGGGGGCGAATTCAAAGAGTTCTTGATACTTTCGGCGTTCATTTTCTGTGGCTTGATGCGCTGCGGAGATTTCCTGATTCCGTTCTTGGATTTCTTCGACGGCGGCTTGTAATTCTTCTAGGGTGGTGGATAGTTCAGTAACGGTTTCGGCTAGCTGAATTGAGCATTCATCGGGTGAAATGTCAGCTTCAGATTGAGCCTGTGTCAAGCGTTCCTGGGCTTGGTGAATATGCTCGTTAATGGCTTCGGTTAAGGTGTCTGAGGATAAATTTAGTTTTTTTTTGCGGATTGGTTAGGATTCATCATTTCCTCCATTACCTCATGGGTGTCTAGGTTATTAAGATTTATCTAGGGTTAATGCAAGGTTTTATTGATAATTGCGTTGAAAAAATAGGAATCTGTTTGTCTGACTATCTGAAAACAGTTATATCAGGATTAGTCGGGATACGACATGTCGTATCCCGACTAGAATTTTTTGGCATTATTCAGGAGCGGTAAGTTGACAGTAAATATCGTACCTACATCAATCTCACTTTGGACAGATATCATGCCTTGATGTAAATCCACGGCTTTTTTGACGATCGCGAGTCCTAATCCTGTTCCGTTTATTGTACCTGTATTCTGGGCGCGATGGAAGGGTTCAAATAAATGCACTTGGTCATTGGCGGGAATGCCGATACCGCGATCGCGAATTAATAGTATAGCTTGATTCTCCTCACGATTCAGTTCAAAATCTACAGGATCACCCTTGGGTGAGTATTTCAGGGCGTTGGTGAGTAAGTTACTCAGAATTTGCCGTAGCAGTTTGGGGTCAAAATTGCCGCAAATGTCATCATCGTTACACTTAAGCTGAATCCGTTCTTTATTCGCGGCTTCTAGGTGCAAGTCCTCGACTAAAGTCTGACAGAATTCGCTTAAATTGACAACAGTGGGATTAAATTCTAGTTTTTCGGCGTCGGCTTTGCTATAGATTAAGATATCTTCCAATAACTGGGTCATATAATCGACCGATTGGCTAATTTTCTGGAAATGTACGGCTTTTCGTTCTGGACTCAAGCGATCGCTATACCGTTCTAGCATTTCACTAGAGGATAAAATCGTGGTTAGCGGGGTGCGGAATTCGTGGGAGACGGTACTGAGAAACCGGGATTTGAGTTCGCTGAGTTCGTGTTGTTCGGCTAATTCCTGGCGCAAGGCTTCCGCTTGCTGGCGCTGACTGATATCGCTAATTAACCAGCGCAATCCGGTTAGATTACCGTGATTATCGCGAATGGGAGAAACGGCGATCGCGGCGGGAAAGGGTTCACCGTGGCGAGGCTGTAGCTGCACGTCCCATCCCATCGACTGGGAGGATGTTCTCACTTGTTGCAGTTGATTGCGAAAGGCTTTGCGGTGAGATTCAGCGACAAAGACAGTTAGTGGTTTGCCAATAAGATAGTTGGGCGAGATGTTCAACATCATACTGGCGGCTGGATTGGCGGTATGAATTTCTCCCATCAGATTCGTCACAAAGTAGGCTTCTGAGGTGCATTCAAATAACTCTCGGTAGTGCTGGAGTTCGCTGTCGCTGGCATTATTTATGGTGACTAACTCCTGCTGTTGCTGATCGAATTCCTCTAATGTGATCGAAAACTCCTCTAGAATCTTTGAGAGGATTTCGGGTTGATCCGCCGCTTGATTGATTTGGTTAAACAAGGATTCTAGGCGTTGTTGGGAGAGTTGAATCAGTTTGTTTAGGTTAGTCATGGGGATTGGGTAAGGGTAGGTTTACACTTATCTTATCTTTCGTTCACAAAGGATGCTTCGCTTTTGTTGCATGGGTGAGGGGTTGAGCTTAAGTTGACACCAATGTCACCCCTCATCCATCTTCTTGATTCACTTCATCTACCAATATAATCGTGCCGTGTAATTGTTCTTCTATCCCTTTCAAGCCGTGGAACGTAACCTGACATTGAATGGATTGACCTCGGCGATTAATCGCATCCACCATGATTGTCTGATGATTGACCTCGCCCTGATAACAGTTACGGATTGGTTCGCGCAACTGTTTCACAGGTAAGCCAATATCTAAACTGAGGAGGGATTTGTCTTCTACCTCGTCACTGCGTAGTCCCCAAAGTTCCTCAGAATATTCATTCCAACGGATAATCTTAAATTCGCGGTCTACAATAATCACCCCCGTTTGGAAACTTTCTAGAATTGAATTTAAAAAGGCATTGACTTGGTTGACTTCATCCGTCCGCAAGCGCAATTCATCATTCATCGTCCGCAATTCTTCATTGGTCGATTCGAGTTCTTCATTCATTGTCTCCAGTTCTTCGTTGGTGGATTGCAATTCTTCGTTCGTCGTTTCTAGTTCTTCGTTGGTGGATTGCAATTCTTCGTTCGTCGTTTCTAGTTCCTCATTACTCGACTGGAGTTCCTCATTCGCCGTCTCCAGTTCTTGGGAGGATGTTTTATATTTCTTGTGTAACTGGTTGTAGCGAGTGACATCCTGAAAGGAAATACTCACTCCCAACAACTGCTCACCATTGCCATTTTCCTTTAAAGGACTAATTTGCACATCCAAATACTGAGTCGTATTGGACTCCTCCCGCACCACATCGTTAATCGTAATCGACGTGCGATCGCGATAGACATCATCGATGAGAGACCGCAGTTCTAGGGGACGGTAGGAAAGTTCCAAATCTTGAAATAGTCTGCCCAGATCTTGCCGTTTGATATCAAACATTGACCGGGCGATCATATTTGCCAACACTAAGTAACCATTGACATCAACAATAATTTGGGCAATGGGTGAGGTATTAAACGCCGCTTCTCGTAGTCGCACCCGCTCAGACAGACGCGCACTCGATTCTTTATCCCCAGCTTGGGCGAATATCAGCAGGCGATCGCTTAGTTTCGGTGTGGCTACTTTGGTAAAGAGGCGGTGCTTTAAATTCACAGGTATAAACAGGTTACTATTGGTTAGCAGCATCTCGGCTTTGCCCAAAAATAGAGTGCCATTCTCCTTTAGCGCAAAGTTAAACCGTGCCAAAATCCGTTTTTGAGTTTCCGCATTAAAATACATTAGTGTGTTGCGGCAAATCAGTAAATCCAGCCGGGAAATTGGCGCATCTTGAACCAAATCATTCCGACCAAAAATCACCACCCGGCGAATATCAGATCGGAATACATACTGATTGTTAACTTGTTCAAAATAGCACTGTCGCCATTCCTCAGACACGTTCTCTAAGGCTTTGGAAGTATAGCGTGCCCAACGCGCTTGATCCAAAGCTTCTTCGTCTACATCCGTGGCATAAATTTTAACCCGTTGGCGAAATTGCTCCAACCCCATAATTTCTGCCAAAAGCATGGCAATAGAATAGGCTTCTTCCCCCGATGAACACCCCGCACTCCAGACGCGGATTTGCTCTCGCTTATCCTTTTGCTGCAACAGTTTCGGCAGGAGTTGATGCTGTAAATAGTCCCAGGCGTCCGTATCCCGGAAAAATGCGGTAACGTTGATTAAAATTGTATTGAACAGCGGCTCAAATTCTTCCGGATGAACTTCCAGGTAGTCCAGATAATCGCCAAAGTTATCGATATTGTGAGACTGCATTCGCCGGGTTACCCGCCGCTTTAGTGTCGAGCGTTTGTAACCCGTAAAATCAAAGCCTCGTGTTTCTTTTAAGTATTCCAGTAGAGATTCAAAAATTCGATTTTCTTCTTGTTGTTTGTCATTTGTCATAACTTATTACTTATTACTTATTACTTATTACTTATTGCTTATTACTTATTACTTATTATAAAAGCAACAGTTAAAAATAAAAAGTAAATAGCAAATTCCAGAAATATTCAAATAGTCTACTCTCTACCTTTTTTTACAAGTTGGATGAGTGTTTCAGCAATTTCGGGTAACGGTAAAATTAAATCAACGATCCCGGTGTCAATGGCAGAACGGGGCATACCAAAGTGTTCCGACGTCTCTTGATTTTGGCTAATCACCATACCGCCCATTTTCGCGATCGCTTGCACTCCTTTTGTGCCATCTTTCCCTGTCCCGGTTAAAATGACAGCAATTGCCCGATTTCGATAACTCTTTGCCAGCGACTCAAACAGTAAATCGGCTGAGGGACGGACAAAATTGACCATAGGTGACTGCGTTAAGGAAAGCGTACCATCAGAGTTGACCAAAACATGATAATTCGGTTGGGCAATATAGGCTTCTCCCGGACTTAGCTTGTCTCCATCCTCCGTCTGCTTAATCGGCAAAGAAATCCGTCGGCGGAGTATCTCTGCCATTAAAGAACGGTGACTGCGGTCAAGGTGCTGTAAAATCAGAACGGCTGCTGGAAAGTCACTCGGTAGATGGGATAAAACCTCAGATAGCGCCTTTAGTCCGCCAGCAGATGCGGCGAAGGCGACGACATCAAAGGCGGTATTGGCGAAGGCTGGGGGGGGATTGCTGTGTTGATCGACCTGGGGTTGTGTCATGGGGTAGCACTGACATATAAGGTTAACGCTTTCAGTGTACCGATTTTGGCAATATCGGGGCGACGTCAGAGGTTATGGTGAATCCAGCACGTTAGTCAGGGTTTGGTGACCAAACCCCTACACAATGACACGAATGCACGTTGGCAAAGGGCGCACGTCAGTGCGCCCCTACGTGTGCCGACAATCGGGTTTAATTCACCTCTAATGTGAATCCGGGCAAAACATCCTCCCCCGACAACACTACAGGCATTCTAACGACTTCCACCCGAATCGCGAGGGGCTACCCCTTCAACGAAGTAAGGGGTAGGGGGATAGCGGAAAATGCGAGGGGTCAATCCCCGAAGTATTTTCAATCTCTCTCTTTCTATCCCATGAGGTGGTATAGTTTAGCCATGAAACAAGTTCTCACAATAGTTGTAAAGCTCCAACCTTCTCCTGAACAAGTTGCCTTCTTAGAGGCAACTCTTCAGGCGTTTGCGGACGCTTGTAACTACGTGAACGAAAACACAAACCCTAAGCTGACCAACAAAATTGCTATCCAGTCCTTAGTCTACCAAACCATCAAGAAAAAATTCAATCTGGTGGCAAACATGGCAGTTAGGGCTTGTGCGCGTGTAGCTGCTAATCGCAAGGTAGCCAAGCAGAAAGGTAAACCTGTTAAAAGATTTGCCCCAAGCAGCATGGACTGTGACAAAGACTTGTTTCGCTTCCGAGAACAAGACTGGACGGTAAGCCTTGCTACCGTTCACGGCAGAGAGCGAATTGAGCTGAAGTCCGGGAATTACCAAAGAGGAAAACTCAAAGGGAGAAACCCGACTTCTGCTCAACTGTGTAAGCATCGCGATGGTCAGTTCTACCTGCACATCCAAATTAAAGACGAAGCTCCCGACTCATCCGTGAAAGACTTGGTGATAGGTATCGACTTGGGACGCCGAGACATTGCAGTTACATCAGAGGGCAAAAAGTGGGACGGTTTGCACATTCAGTCAGTACGAGACAAGTTTTATAAAGTTAGGGCGTCTCTCCAGAAAAAAGCCTCGAAAGGCACGAGGACGACTCGGCGTAGATGTCGAGAAATCCTGAAACGGCTGTCGGGACGAGAGAGACGCTACCAGCAATGGCTTAATCACAACATCTCCAAATCGGTGGTTAGACGAGCAGTTGAGTATAGTGCCTCTATTGCTATAGAAGACCTTACGGGAATTAGGGAGAGAACCAACGAGCAACCCAGAAGCAAGACGGAACGTAGACGCTCGAATTCATGGGCATTCTACCAACTGCGAATGTTCATTGAGTACAAAGCTATTGGCGCTGGTGTTCGAGTTGTCCCAATCCCCCCTGCCTATACTTCCCAAATGTGTCACAACTGCTTACACATTCACCCGGTAAAAGGAAAGTCTTACCGTAGTGGCAAGACTTTCAAATGTGGGCATTGTGGTTGGCATGGAGATGCCGACTTTAATGGAGCCAATAATATTGCACTTGTGGGGCTGTCTATAAACCAGCCTGGAGGCACGGGGTTATCGTGCAAGCTAAGCCGAACTATCGAGTATGTTCAGCGTTCGACTGAGCGCTCACGCCGAAGTCTTAGCTTGTTCGATGACTGAGCGGGCTACTAAAAACCCAGACCTCAGCTCTTAGCAAGTCTGGGTAGTTTATCTCTTGTCCCTGACGATAAATTTCCACCTGCCGATCCTTACGATTAATCAGCCAACCCAACCGCAATCCACTCGCCCAATACTCCAACATTTTGGTCTGAAGTGGCTTTAATCGATCCGTGCGAGACCGCAACTCGATCACGAAATCTGGGCAAATTGGCGGAAATCCTTCCCGTTCTTCCTGACTCAATCCTTGCCATCGGCTTACTTCTACCCAAGCCACATCTGGAGAGCGATCGCGAAGCTTCTCGCTATGCGAGCTCGCCGCCTGCGGGTAAACTAAATACAGTTTGAGAACTAAACACCACTCCTAACTGAGTTTGTTGGTTCCAAATCCCCACCTGAATAATCAGATTTGCCTCACGTTTGCCCCCTTCACCCCCGATAGGTGTCACGATAATTAATTCTCCCGTTGATGAACGTTCTAGCGGTAAATCTGGATTCGCCTGACACAGTTGAAAAAACTGTTCCCGTGTCAGGGTGGTAATTGGGTCTAAATTCAGTACCGTTGTCATATCCGTTATATAAGAAGCTGTTGATGATGATGAGTTTGAAGCATGACCCAAGAGGGAAGCGATCGCAGAAAATTCCGTCCTATATAACGGTGCAATTCTTCTCCACACTCCATCTATCATCAAATTGTTTTTTTGTCAAATATGCCCCTCTCGCCAGTGCCGAAATTGGGTCATTGGGGTATGGTTGTAGTCTTTTATTTTTTCGACGTCTGGCGAGGTGGAATGACGTGATTTTAGGATGTTGAAGCGTTTGGTGGAAAAATTGACAGGAAGAACCTAACTTACCTTAAAAAACAAAACTTCATAAAGTATACTACAGAGGAAAAACAACGTCAAATTAGGCATTGTCAGCGATGGCTGGGGTCAGCCGTATTTTGCCTTGTCTTTAGAAGATTAAAACTAAAATGTTAAATTGAAAAGTTTTGTTTAACATTTGATGGTTCCCTCCTTTTCTTAATTCCCCCCTTTCAAAGGGGCTAGGGGGGATGGAGATTAGAGGATGAGGGTGAAACGGTTACCCGTCTTGGTTTTCAGTTTAAGTTGCATGGATGCACGTTGGCAAAGGGCGCAAGTCTTTGCGCCCCTACATGCCTCCAACCTAGAGCGGGTTGCGGAAATACTTGAGCAGCTTTGTAAATACGATGAAGCTGAGGGAGCTGGGGGATCTGTTTGTCTACCTCACTTACTACCAAAAGCGCTGTAAGAGACAATCCTTTAACTTATGGGGCGCATATCGCAAAGAGGACAGACAAACCACGACAAAATCAGCGATCGCCCCCATTCATCACCAACCAAGGACAAATGACTAATGACTAATAATGATTCCCCACCTTACGATGATGTACCGCCGTCATCGCATCCGTCTTAGACACTCGTCCCGCCGAAACAGTGGCATAAATAGTCCAGTGATCGCCACAATCTAAGCGACTTTTCACTTCACATTCCATATAAGCTAAAGCATCAGCTAAAATCGGAGAACCATTGCTGGCAGAATAAGTTTTAATCCCCTCAAAACGGTTTGCACCGGGCGGGAAGCGCTTGAGGAAATGCTTCATCAGCCCTTGGTAATTCCCAGCTTCCAAGACATTGAGAATAAAGCGATCGCCCACATACATAAACGACTCAATCGCCCGATCCTTTGCCACCGCCACCGATACGCCCAAGGGTTTAAATGACGCTTGCGCTACCCACGACGCTACCATCGCACTGGTGATATTCCCCTTTTTGGCAGTAATAACATAGAGCCCACTGCTGATTCGCCCCAAGGCTTTATCCAAATCACTATCCAGGGACTTCGTTTGCTTAATCGTGCGATCGCGTGACAGGCATTGTCCTAAATCCGTCCCCGCTTCTTCACATAACTGATAAACCTGTTCATCAGGCGTATCTTTAACTAAAATTGGTGCAAACCCTGGCGTTAGTCCTAAATCCCGGAACTTATTCACCAACAGATACGCCGATTCACTCTCACCCGCCCCCGATTCAAACACACCAAAGGATTGCTTCGGATTCGTCGCCCCTAAAATTGTACCCATCGCAGTTTGGGCGACAGCAGCAACGTCTCCCGTCGTCGGCGGTGTACCCATCACCACCCCAGACGCAATACTCATCAATTCCTTAATCTCTTGCGGATCAGCCGATCGCAAGTCCATCATATCCACCGCTACACCAGTTTTAGTAATTCCATGGGCAATCGCTTGGGAAAGGCGATCGCTATATCCGTAATCAGAGATATAAAATACAGCAACCGTCGTGTCTGCTTTTGCCTGTTCCTCACTCCAGCGCCGATACCGTCCGGTGAGTTCACTCAGGTTGTGATAGAGTAAAGGTCCATGACCTGTAGCAATGGTGCTAATTTCAGGTAACTTGTCCATCCGTTTTAGGGCGGATAGCACCGAACGGGCATTGGGACCCATTAAACAGTCATAGTAATATTTAAAGTCGTTTTCGATCAGGTCGATGTCTTCATCGAAGGTGTAATCATCACAATAGTGCATCCCAAAAGCATCACAGGTAAATAGAACCTGAGTTTTGGTATCGTATGTGAAAATCGTATCGGGCCAATGGAGATTCGGCGCAATGACAGCTTCCAGGATATGCCCATTTCCCAAATCAACGCGATCGCCGTTTTTGACGATTTGCGATTGAAACGGCTGATTCACCCAATTTTCCAGGAATTGGATCGCCACTTTTGAGCCAACCACCGTAATATTGGGGGCAAGTGCCAGAATATCTTTAACTAAGCCACTGTGATCCGGTTCCGTGTGGCTAACCACCAAATAATCTAATCTGGCTGGGTCAATTAATCCCTTCAATGTATCCAGGTAAAGTTGGCGAAACTTTTCATGAGAGGTATCCACCAACGCCGTTTTTTCACTCTGAATCAGGAACGAGTTATACGTCGTACCATTCTGTAAACCAAATTCTATATCAAAGCGATCGCGATCCCAATCCAGCGATCGGATTGCCGTGGTATCCGGGGCAATTTCGGTAGTCTGCATCGTCAACCGACGCTGAATTCCCTCTGCTACTGCGACCATCGGTTGTCTCCTTTCTTATATCAACTTCATTTACTCGACTTTTTAATTATCTTTACATATTAATTGAGAATTTTAGATTTAAATAGCTTATTAAAATGATTCAGGATTTAATAGCGACTAAACAATGATTATTTCCTTCTGCCTTCTCTCCCCCCTGGATTTCGCGTTTTTCCGGATGCAGTCAGGCATATAGAGAATGAGGGAAAGGTAGATGCACCCTGATGACTCCCCTCAACGCCTATTTCTCCTTCGCGTTGAGGGTTTTTTCTGAAGGAGTGACAAGCCGTCTAAAACTTTTTAAATAAGGCTTTGAGCGACATTAGCATCTCCAAAGATGAAGCCTTATTGACAGATGAAGACCACCCGATGAGATATAGCAACCGCCATAGCGGTTAGGACACATCATTTAAGTCCAGTGACTCCTCTCACCCTTAACCATTTCAGTAATCCGTTGGGTCTAATCTAGAACCAAGTCACCTCTGTCGTAAGTAAAATTTGTCAATCGGAAACAGGCAAATGCCATCCTGCAACTGATTTAACCCCAGCGAATAATACTGGGCAGTAGGCAAAATCCCCCTTTAATAAGAGAATAATTTTCTGAATTTTCTAACTATCAAGGGATGTAGAAAACCCCTGAACAGAGCGAACATAGAATTAGATGAGTCGTTTAATAAAGGTCTATACGCTATGTTCTATCAAAATTCACAAACTTCAAAAAACTCCCTGACACGAGGAATTTCTGCACTAGCGGCTGGTTCTGCTTTACTTTTCGGTACACCGTTGCTTGTACCTGAGGTGGCACAGGCTCAAAACCAAATGGTAGTCGCTCAGACGGCTGCTGCTATTCCAGCAACGAGCGCTCAAAGCCAGACGCTACATTTGAATAATGACAGGACTTATTCGTACAATCTGGAAGTTGCCCGTGGTACAACGGTCGATGGGATGTATATTCCTGCTGGTGCAACAATTCTGGGTCGCTATGAACCAGCAAGTGGGGGATTGCGCTACGTGGCGACAGGCGTGAGAATGAACGGTCGCACCTACAACCTTGATGCTACCTCAGAGGTGATTGAAGACCAAAAAGACCCACGGGACACCTCCGCCGGATCAATTGCAGAAGATGCGGGTATCGGTGCTGCTGGTGGGGCGATATTAGGTGAAGTTTTCGGCGATGCGGGCATTGAAGAAATCATTGGCGGTGCTGTCGCTGGTGGTGTCGCAGGTAATGTTACGGCTGACCGAGTGGTTGTGATAGAACCGGAGGAAACGATTGTCCTCTACGGCAGCTAGAGCGTCGGTTCAGTAAAATAACTTGACAGAACGTGCAAAATCTGCATAATTTAGAGGCAAGCATTTGGGTAAACCGATCAAGTCACTCCTCAAAGGCTTGCCAATTAATTTATCTAATGCGATCGCGCTCCCGAATGCTCAACTCCAGTATGTATCGTCTGAGTCTGACTCTTGGTCAGCAGAAGCGGTTTGATTTCGTACCTCGGTGTCTTGGTCATCCCCTGAACCCTGTCGGATTTGACGACATCTAGAAAGGAGTTCTTCAAGATTTTCTTCCATATCTTTTAGATCAAGTAGCTGGAGTTGGTTAGAAAAGGACATTTGTTTATTCTCTTAACTGTTTACCCTTGCCTATTTCCAGTATTCCAGAGTTACTAATAAATTCAGTGTATTACCTGTGTTTTTTTTGTGAAGTTATCGCTAAAAAACGATAAAGAAAATAGTTTTGAGAAAAATTTAATTCAATTATTTATTCTTTTAAGAAGTAGATATAGCAACCGCCATAGCGGTTAGGACACATCATTTATGTAGAGACGCGCCATGGCGCGTCTGGAACAATGGTGCCGAAAGTCCTAATCGATGTGTCTACTGCTATAACTTAAATATTCGACGACTCGACTGAGCGATCGCCGAACATCCGAATTACGAGGTGTTGAGCGATTTGAATTTTTCTTTTATGTCCTAACCTTAGTGCGTAGTGCTATACATCTTAACCTGCAAGATTCTTCGTTATAGCCACAAATTTAATTCCCCAAAAAATTAAGTGGCGATCGGTAACAAGATAAGGATAAAATTTAGGATAACGACTATGTAAGTAGTAGAGTAGTAAGTCAGCGTCTCCACCCGTTAAAGCAATTGGGCTGTTAGGGAAACGCTGTAACCAATCGGCAATAAACTCTCGAATTCCTGCTAATAGAGTATAAATAACGCCACTTTCAATCGCGGTCAAGGTATCTATCGCCCAACGGTTGGGTAATTGGCGCTTCAGTGAGATAGACGGTAAAGCGGCTGTGTTGTGGGCTAAGGATTCGAGTTGTAATTTGAGTCCTGGTAGAATAGCGCCGCCGACGAGATGACGATGATCATCGACACCCGTAAAGGTTAGTGCTGTCCCCGCATCAATCACCAGCACCGGATAATTATAGGTTTCCCCCGCCCCTAACACAGCGAGGGCGCGATCAATACCCAAGGTAGGATAAACGCCTAAAAGCGGTACATCCTCTAGAGTAATAACGTGGGCAACTGGATAAGTTTGCCACAATGGAGTTTGCTCAGGAATGACTGAAGCGATATAAAGGGGTAGGTATGGATTGGAGGAATAACCAGAAAGAAAAGGTTCACCGAAGATGGTGGTAGGTAGAAGACCAGATGTCCAGTGTTGGATGATCGATTCCACCTCTGCTGCTGGGAAATGCTGGGTATCCCAAGCATCTTGGAGAGTATCTCCCGCAAACCAAGCCCAGTGTAGCCGAGAGTTACCAATCATCAATGCGACATAGTGGTCTGGGAGAGTCATGTGCGGTTAGAATTGCTTAGACATTAAGGATTAGTGAGTGAACAGTTTAAACGTATACCATTGGGTGTAATCAACGTTTCATCCATCAGCGCAGACCCATTCTGTTAGATGTTTGACGTCTCAAAGCAGTAGTTAACCCTACCAATCCCCAAAACAATTGATTGGCTGATCTACCCATTATTAATCAACTGCATCTAGTGTTAGGGAAGGGAATAATCTGCAAAATTATAGGTTGATCCTGATCAGGCGCAAATGCGATAAGTAATTAGATCCATCTTACGGCTTAGGAGAAAGGTTGCCTTGAGCTTGAGTATTTTATAGTGATGGAGTAAGGAGGTTCCTGCATGTACGTACCCGTTTGGCCCGGTAAAAGTTATCCTTTAGGAGCAACCTGGGATGGTAAAGGCACAAACTTTGCCTTGTTCAGTGAGAACGCAACGGCTGTCGAGCTTTGTTTATTCGATGATCAGGATGAGGAGACACGCTTCGAGTTGACAGAAGTCAGCAACTTCGTCTGGCATGGTTATTTACCGGGTATCGGTCCGGGACAACGGTATGGTTTCCGTGTCCATGGTACCTTTGCACCGGAGGAGGGTCATCGCTTCAATCCCAATAAACTGCTCATTGACCCTTATGCTAAGGCATTGGATGGCGAGATTGGCTACGGGGAGGAAATCTTTGGTTATCCGTGGGATGATCCAGAAAAAGACTTGGTCTTGTCTGAAAGCGATGATGCTCACCTGGTACCTAAAGCCGTGGTAGTCGATGAGTCTTTTGACTGGGAAGAGGACGAACTGCTGCAACGACAGGCTCACGAAACGATTATTTACGAAACCCATGTTAGGGGCTTCACGAAGCTAAACCCAGACATCCCCGAACCCTTACGCGGAACTTATGCGGGACTTGCCCATCCTGCCGCGATCGCGTATCTTCAGACTTTAGGGATTACGGCGGTAGAATTGCTCCCCGTGCATCACTTTTTGTCCCAACCCGGACATTTAGTGGATAAGGATTTAAAGAATTACTGGGGTTATGATTCCATAAACTATATGGCACCCAATGCTAATTACAGCGCCAGTGGCACTCAAGGGCAACAGGTGCGTGAGTTCAAGGAAATGGTTAAGGCGCTACATAAAGCGGGGATTGAGGTGATTCTGGATGTCGTCTACAATCATACCGGCGAAGGCAATCATCTCGGTCCCACGCTTTCCCTACGCGGAATTGACAATGTAGCCTATTACCGCGTAATGGAAGATGACCCTCGCTATTACATGGATTTTACCGGCTGTGGTAATTCCCTGAACGTGCGTCATCCCCAAGTCCTCAAGCTGATTATGGACAGCCTGCGGTATTGGGTGCTACAGATGCATGTGGATGGCTTCCGCTTTGACTTAGCCTCAGCATTGGCGCGAGAACTCTATGAGGTGGATAGTCTGGCGGCATTCTTTGATATTATTCACCAAGACCCAGTTCTCTCGAATGTGAAGTTGATTGCTGAACCCTGGGATGTGGGTATGGGCGGCTATCAAGTGGGTAAATTCCCTTTGCTATGGTCCGAGTGGAATGGGCAATATCGGGATACGGTGCGCGACTTTTGGCGCGGTGAAGATAGCAGTTTAGCCGAATTTGCCTATCGGTTCACCGGAAGTTCTGACTTGTATGAGTCGAACGGACGCCGACCGAGTGCTAGCATTAACTTTATTACTGCCCATGATGGATTTACCCTGAATGACCTGGTAAGCTACAACGAAAAGCATAACGAGGCAAATGGGGAAGAAAACCGGGATGGGGAAAGCCATAACCGTTCCTGGAATTGTGGGGCGGAAGGCGAAACCGATGATCCAGAGATTCTCCAGTTAAGGAATAGACAACGGCGCAACTTTTTGGTCACGCTGATGTTATCCCAAGGTGTCCCCATGCTACTAGGCGGCGATGAAATTGGGCGAACGCAAGGGGGCAATAATAATGCCTACTGTCAGGATAGTGACATCTCCTGGTTTGATTGGGATTTACCGGAGGAAAATGCCGCCCTTCTCGACTTTACCCGTGAACTGATCTATTTCCGCCGCCAGCATCCCACATTCCGGCGACGCAAGTGGTTTCTCGGTCGAGCGATTCACGGTTCTAGCGTTAAGGATATTGGTTGGTTCAACCCCGATGGCGGCGATATGACCGAGGATCAATGGATGGCGGGGTATACCAAGGCGATCGGTATTTTCTTAAATGGTGAAGAAATTGCCACGCCGGGAGTGGAGGGGGAACGAGTCATGGATGAGAGTTTCTTCATCTGCTTCAATGCTCACTATGAGATGATTGAATTTACGCTCCCTCCAGGATTGCAAGCCAGAGAATGGGTGGTGGTGATTGACACCGACAAGCCTCGCTTTGTTGAGGAGGAGATTAGCTATACCGAGGATAAGCCGATTCCAGTTACCGCGCGATCGGTGATGGTGTTGCGACGACGATAAGGTTAGTTGTAGAGACGCGCCATGGCGCGTCTCTACCCGTGCTTACGGCAGATTGCAAAGGCATTGACAAGTGGGGAGGGCGGGTTTTGTTGTTCCGTTAATGGTGGGGAGGGCGGGTTTTGTTGTTCCGTTAATGGTGGGGAGGGCGGGTTTTGTTGTTCCGTTAATGGTGGGGAGGGCGGGTTTTGTTGTTCCGTTAATGGTGGGGAGGGCGGGTTTTGTTGTTCCGTTAGTGGTGGGGAGGGCGGGTTTTGTTGTTCCGTTAGTGGTGGGGAGGGCGGGTTTTGTTGTTCCGTTAGTGGTGA
>NZ_DS989847.1:141975-151237 GCF_000155555.1 Coleofasciculus chthonoplastes PCC 7420 | reverse complement strand
CCCGCCCCTACAATTGCCCCTAAACCCGCCCCTACAATTGCCCCTAAACCCGCCCCTACAATTGCCCCTAAACCCGCCCCTACAATTGCCCCTAAACCCGCCCCTACAATTGCCCCTAAACCCGCCCCTACAATTGTCCCTAAACCTATCCCTAGACTATTGCTTTATCATCTTGATTCACGACCCGATTTAACTTACCACTGTGATATCCTTCTAAATCTAGGGTGACATACAAAAAGCCTAAATCTTGAAACGCTGATACCAGGGTTGGTAAATCCATGGTCAACACAAATTGTTTAATTTGTTCCGGCGATAATTCAATGCGTGCGGTATCCCCTTGAGAACGCACCCGCAAATTTTTCCACCCTAGTTTCCGTAAATAAACTTCTGCCCGCCCTACCCGTTGCAGTTTCGCGATCGTAATTTCTTCGCCATAAGGAAAGCGAGAACTTAGACAAGGTTGGGCAGGTTTATCCCACCAGGGAAGCCCTAACTGTTGCGAAAGTTGGCGCACTTCGGCTTTCGTCACCCCCACTTCGGCTAAAGGCGATCGCGCCCCTCGTTCTTGCGCGGCTTGAATTCCAGGGCGATAGTCCCCTAAGTCATCAGCATTGACGCCATCCACGACATAGGGATAACCCCGTTGCAGCGCCAAAGGTTTCAGCGTATCGTGAAGTTCACTTTTGCAAAAATAGCAACGGTTAACCGGATTCGCCGTATAATTGGGATTATTCATTTCATCGGTTTGCACCAATTCATGGGGAATGCCAATTACCGCCGCTTGAATCCGGGCATCTTCCAATTCTTCAGGTAGCAGAGATGGGGATTCGGCGGTTACCGCTAAAGCGCGATCGCCTAAAACATCATAAGCAATCTTGGCAACTAAGGTGCTATCAACTCCTCCAGAATAGGCAATTAATGCCCGATCCATTTGAGCAAATAAGCGGGTAAGTTGTTCAAATTTATTATTTAACATGGTTGTCAAGACAGATGACTTTAAGGCAGAAGGCAGAAGGCAGAAGTTATGCCTTATTGTAGGGAATTGTAGGGGCGGGTTTAGGGGCAATTGTAGGGGCGGGTTTAGGGACAATTGTAGGGGCGGGCGGGTTTAGGGGCAATTGTAGGGGCGGGTTTAGGGACAATTGTAGGGGCGGGTTTAGGGACAATTGTAGGGGCGGGTTTAGGGGCTAAATTCAGCTAATCACCACTAACGGAACAACAAAACCCGCCCTCTTCACCACTAACGGAACAACAAAACCCGCCCTCTTCACCACTAACGGAACAACAAAACCCGCCCTCCCCACCACTAACGGAACAACAAAACCCGCCCTCTTCACCGATAAATCAACAACAAAACCCGCCCTCTTGTCATTTAGATTTAAGCCAAATGGCAAATGACGTAGCTTGCTTGAAGAAGAGCGAGTATGACACAAACAAATGACCAATGACCAATGACCAATACCAATTAAGCCAAAAGCGATTCCCCTTGTTCGTCCGACGTTGCCAACTCTTCCAAACGTTCCTGTTGATCCTGGGTAATACAGGCTTGAATCACAGACTCTATATCCCCTTCCAACAGACTATTCAGCGAATAGTTTTGACTCAAGCGATGATCCGTCACCCGATTGTCCTTATAGTTATACGTGCGAATCTTCTCCGATCGCGAACCCGTCCCCACCTGCGATCGCCGCATCGAGGTTACAGCTTCCTGTTGCTCCCGCAGCTTCATTTCATACAGTTTAGCGCGGAGAATTTGCAACGCCCGCTCTCGGTTTTGCAGTTGAGAACGCTCCTCAGTACAGAAGATCCGAATCCCAGTCGGCTTGTGGAACAGATCAACCGCCGTTTCCACCTTGTTCACATTCTGTCCACCAGCGCCACCGGAACGGGCTGTGGAAACTTCTAAATCCTTCGGATCAACCTCAATTTCCACATCATCCACTTCTGGCATTACCGCCACAGTCGCGGTTGAGGTATGAACTCGTCCTCCTGCTTCCGTCACCGGGACTCGTTGCACCCGATGAACACCCGCTTCAAACTTCAGCTTGCTATAAACCTGTTCCCCTTGAATTTCCAGAATCGCCTCTTTAAACCCACCCATGTCAGCCGGAGATTCACTCAATAGCTTCACCCGCCAGTTCTGAGTTTCGGCATAGCGCGAGTACATTCGCACTAAATCCCCCGCCCAAATACTGGCTTCGTCGCCCCCGGTTCCTGCCCGAATCTCCAACATGATGTTCTTATCATCATTAGGATCACGGGGCAAGAGTAAAATTTTCAGGCGTTTTTCCAACTCCTCCAGCTTCGTTTGCAGTTCCTCAACTTCCAGGGATGCCATTTCGTGCATTTCACCATCCCCATTGGCTTCCTTGAGGATTTGGCGAGCGCCCGTCAGTTCCTCCTGGGCTGTTTTCCAGAGTTCGTAGGTGATAACCACTTCCTCTAGGGACGAACGGGCTTTTGCCACCCGTTGCACTTCCACCGGATCAGTGGCAATATCAGGGTCAGCCAAACGGCGCGTTAATTCGTGAAAGGTTTGTTCAACCGATTGTAATTTATCGAGTAGGTAAGTTTCCGCCATGGTTACAGCGATCGCTCCATTTAAATAGCCTAAAAAAGCATTGAATAGCGAAGTCTAACGATTAAGAGTTAGGCTCCGCTACCGTCGAACACACTTCAAGCTACCTCGCTATTTCTCTTTAGACGATTGCTGCTCCGAGGCATTCCCTTCTAACATGCCGTATTTCCGCATAAAGCGCTCCACACGACCTTCTGTATCAATAATTTTTTGGGTTCCGGTGTAGAAGGGATGATTTCCCGACCATACATCAACATGAATTTCGGGCTGGGTTGAACCAACCGTCATCACAACTTCTCCGTTGCAATAGACTTTGGCGTCTGGATACCACTGGGGATGAATATCAGGTTTTGGCATGGTTACTTTCCTCTTTGAGCAAGCGTTTCTTCGTTCTGTCGTTTGTGTCGTTTGGGGCGAAATCACCCCTGATGATTCGTATTCTCTTCTCCCAATTCTAACGCTTCGAGTATTGGGGAGCTTTGCGGGCTTTATGTAAGCCATATTTCTTCCGTTCTTTGGCACGGGGATCGCGAGTTAAATACCCTTCCATCTTCAACGGAGAGCGATTTGCCGGATCAAGTTCACAAAGCGCCCGCGCCACACCTAAGCGAATGGCATCCGATTGTCCCGTCAACCCACCACCGTGAGCATTGACTAAAATGTCGTAATCATTTTCTAGACCCAAAGTTTCCAATGGTGATTTGGTCACCATTAAATAGGCTGGATTGAGATTAAAGTAAACATCGCCGGGACGCCCGTTAACAGTCAGTTGACCCGTCCCTGGAACTAGGCGCACCCGGGCAACTGAGGATTTACGGCGACCCGTTCCCCAGTAAACAGCGCGATTTTCCATCGGTTCTGTTGCTTGCATTAGTCTTGTTCTCCTGGAATGGTGTCAATGGTTAAGGTTTGAGGTTTTTGAGCGTCATGGGGATGAGCTGCACCCGCGTAAACTTTCAGCTTAGTAAAAAGTTTACGACCGAGGGAATTTTTGGGCAGCATCCCTTTCACCGCCTTTTCAATAATCCGTTCTGGTAGGCGGGCTTGTAAATGGGCAAAGGTTTCCGTCTTCATCCCACCCGGACGACCGGAATGGCGGCGATAGAGCTTCTGACTGCTTTTTTTTCCGGTGACGACGACTTTCTCGGCATTGACCACGATAACGAAGTCCCCTGTATCCATATGCGGGGAATAGGTCGGTTTATTTTTCCCTCTAAGAATCATGGCAATTTCAGTTGCCAATCGTCCCAGACGTTGACCTTCGGCATCGATAACGTACCAATTTTGTTCTAAAGAATCCTGAGTTGGCAGGTAAGTTTTTTGCATGAGTTTTTTTGATTACGTATACAGTTAACCTAAACACAATTGGGGGGGCATCTCAGTCGGCAAGATGAACTTAGGCTGAGTATCAAACCAGGTTTTTGGCGGGAACGGCGAATTGGGATACCCCACTCTTAACAAACACAGCCCCTTGGCTGGCGCTGAATATTTGATCCGCTCCCGCTGTTGATTCACCCACAGTTGAGTAAACTCGTGGGGATTAAGGTTGCCCCGCCCTACCTCTACCAGCATGCCGACAAGTAGCCGCACCATGCCGTATAAAAATCCATCCGCCTGAATTTCAATATGAATAAATGAACCATTCCGGTAACAGTGGGTGTCCTGAACCGTGACCCAGGAATGCTTCCGTCCAGAGTTGGCGCGATGGAACGCCGCGAGGTGGTGTTTTCCCCATAGCGGATTCAGTGCTTCCTGAATCCGATGTTCATCTAAGGGAGCGTGATAGTAATGCCAACAAAACGGTCGCACAAACAGGTTGGGACAAGCATCTGTATAGATACTGTACCGATACCGACGCCAAATCGCCGAAAAGCGAGCATGCCAATTGGCGGGTACGGGGGCTGATGCCCGAATCAGGATATCCTCCGGTAGTCGGCTATTGAGAATAGGCATCCACCGCTCTCCCGGAATCGGACGGCTACTATTAAAATGGGCGACTTGGGCAGCGGCATGAACCCCTGTATCAGTACGCCCCGCCCCGTGTAAGGTGACAGGTTTTCCTTCGACGGTGGACAGAACTTGCTCAATCTCCGCTTGTACCGTGCGATGGTGAGGCTGTCGTTGCCAACCAGAGAACTTTGTACCCAAGTATTGAATCACCAGAGCAATGCGTTGAGTTGGCTTAGCCTCGCACTCGGACATGACTTGAGTTCACACCAGCTCGATAATAGCCATTTCCGCATTATCCCCACGACGGCGCAGGGTTCTGAGTACGCGAGTATACCCACCGTTACGATTGCCATAGCGATCATTCACCCCTTCAAACAAGGCATGAACTAACTGCTTGT
Organism: Coleofasciculus chthonoplastes PCC 7420; assembly: GCF_000155555.1. Classification (GTDB taxonomy): domain Bacteria; phylum Cyanobacteriota; class Cyanobacteriia; order Cyanobacteriales; family Coleofasciculaceae; genus Coleofasciculus; species Coleofasciculus chthonoplastes_A. Next base: position 146,311 of record NZ_DS989847.1, on the reverse strand, counting down.
CGTAAATATAACCCAAGGCTTGACGTCGAGACGCTAGGGAGCCATCTTTTGCCAAGGTAATCATTTTTTCCACTTGGGAACGCACAGCTTTTGCCCGCGTTTTAGTGGTGGTGATCCGACCATGACGAATCAACTCCGTAGCTAGGCTTCTGAGCAGCGCTCGACGCTGGTCGGCTGGTTTTCCCAGTTTAGGTACGCGACGACGATGACGCATTTTCTTTTATTCCTCTACAATCCCACAACAACGAAAACTTTTTCAATCGAATGGCTAATCGAGTTGACGATTAGCCATTTAGTCTCAATCCTTAAGTTGGTTTAGCCGATTTTTCGTGGGGTAATGTAATCCCCAAGCGTTTTTGCAAAGCATCGATGACTTCTTCGGCAGACTTTTGACCAAAGTTCTTGATTTCGAGCAGATCCTCCTGGCTATAATCTAGTAAATCAGCAACGGAGTTAATTTGCGCTCGCTTGAGGCAGTTATACGCCCGCACCGACAGTTGCAGTTCTTCAATCGGAATTTGGCTGGTTGGATCTTCATCTTCCGGACGACCCACAGGCTCTGGCTTCAGCTCGATATCTTTCAGGGGATTGAATAAATCCACCAGAATATTAGCGGCTTGACTCAGTGCTTCCTGGGGTGACACGCTGCCATTTGTCCAAACATCTAAAATTAAACGGTCTTTTTCCAGAGAACCGTCAACACGGGTATCCTCGACGCTGTAGTTCACCTTAGTCACCGGCATGAATACGGCGTCAAGTTGCAGGAAATCGACTGAAGATGTTTCATCACGCCCCCGTTCTACAGAGCGATATCCTTTGCCTCGTTCGATGCGAAACTCCATTTCCAGTTTGGCACCGTCGGCTAGGGTCGCGATATACTGACCCGGATCAACAAATTCTACGTCCGACGGTAGGTCAAACTGAGCCGATCGCACGGTTGAGGGTCCGGTGATCATGACTCGACCAATATGGGGTCCGGGCGTATAACTTTTGAGGACGACTTCCTTCATATTCAGGAGAATTTCTAGGACATCCTCTCTGATTCCCGCAATGGTGGCAAACTCATGATTGACTCCAGCAATCCGGACAGCAGTAATTGCTGTACCTTCTAGGTTAGACAGGAGAACCCTTCTCAGGGCGTTGCCAACTGTTGTACCTTGACCACGATCGAGAGGTTCTAGGACAAATTTGCTATATTGACTTTGATTCTTTAGTGTTTTGGATTCTACGCACTCAATCTGAAACTGCGCCACGGAGTGACCTCCCTCCTTTAATTCATAGGAACCCATCAAAAGCACCAAGCGAGTACTTTTGAATTGTTGTTGCGCCTAACCCACCATTTGGGACAAGTGGCACTAAGCAAAGTATTAGTGGTTGGCATAATTCGCTCGATGCTGACACTTGATTTTGTTGTCGAGTCGAGACGGATGGGGGTTAAACCAACGTGAAGGTTTGATTGAGTAAATCAAACTCTGGGTTTGGCTTCCCCAATTCCCGTTCCCAATTTCCCAATCCTAGACGCGACGTCGTTTCGGGGGACGGCAACCATTATGAGGAATTGGCGTGACATCCCGAATTAGGGTAATTTCTAGTCCTGCCCCTTGTAGGGCGCGAATAGCCGTTTCTCGACCTGCACCAGGACCGCTAACCATTACCTCAATTTGACGCATTCCTTGGTCTATCGCTCGACGGGCGGCGTTATCGGCAGCGGTTTGAGCGGCAAAGGGGGTGCCTTTCTTAGCTCCCTTAAACCCACTTGATCCCGCTGATGCCCAGGAAACAACATCACCTCGCGTGTCAGAAATGGTGACGATGGTATTGTTGAAGGTGGACTGGATGAATGCCATTCCATTGGGAACGTTTCGTTTCTGCTTTTTTGTACCAGTTTTTTTAGTTGGTCGCGGCATATCGCTTTAGTTGGCTATCTTAATGATGGGTGTGAACTGAATAAGAGTGTTACTTCTTCGCTGGTGCTTTTTTCTTCCCGGCAACGGCAATACGTCTACCCCGACGGGTACGGGCATTGGTGCGGGTTCGTTGACCGCGCACAGGTAACCCTTGGCGATGACGACGCCCGCGATAGGTGCCAATATCAACAAGGCGTTTGATATTCATGGCTTCCCAGCGCCTTAAGTCACCCTCAACCTGATAGTCGCCCTCGACCACCGATCGCAGGGTGGCTACATCAGCATCGCTTAAATCCTTGACGCGGATATCCGGATTGACGCCCGTTTTTGCCAGAATTTCTTTGGAGCGAGATAGACCAATTCCGTAGATGTAGGTTAGACCAATTTCTATTCGTTTATCGCGAGGTAGGTCTACACTGGCAATTCTTGCCACGGTATTTTTCTCCCTTTTGCTGGTTTTGTGCTACAAATGAGTCTTATAGAGTCTGGTGGATTACCCCTGACGTTGTTTGTGCTTGGGGTTTGGACAAATAACCATTACTCGACCTCTACGTCGAATAACGCGACATTTTTCGCAAATTTTGCGGACGGATGCTCTAACCTTCATGGTTTTTTTAGTTACAACGCAAGCACATTATCATATCATTTTTTGGTTTTCGCGTCAAATAACTCCAGAAATCAACCCTACCGATTTTTATTTTTTGCGAAGTCGGTAGGTGATTCGCCCCTTGCTCAAGTCATAAGGGGTGAGTTCAACTTTGACGCGATCGCCCGGTAAGATTTTGATGTAGTTACGGCGAATTTTGCCAGAAATATGGGCAAGGACGTTGAAGCCATTATCCAAATCAACCCGAAACATTGCGTTCGGCAAGGATTCGGTTACCGTCCCTTCCATTTCAATTAAGTCTTGTTTAGCCAATTTTGTCGTTCCTCAATACAATTGGTCACTAATTCCCCTCCACACAGATAGAGATTTGTCCAGGGAGTGTTAACTTATGTTATCAAAATCCTCCCACAAAGAGCCTGTCCCGAATTAAGGGAAGCCTTAGAAATAGTAACGACTTACCCCAGAGGAGAACATCCCTCAAAAGTGAGACGGCGTTCGTTTTTCGGTTTGGGCATTGATGACTTAACTCGACATCACCTGCTTGAGAGAGTCCGTAACCGCCTCCATTGGTCTATCTCCATCAATCTCGCGTAAGATTGAGTGATCACGGTAAAACTCAATCACCGGTGCCGTCTGTTGGCGGTAGACGTCCAAGCGTCGCCGAATCGTCTGCTCATTATCATCTTGGCGTCCCCGTGAGAGTAACCGTTTCAGGATTGATTCATCGGGGACATCCAAATAAATGGCATAATCGCACCGCTGATCGAGATCCTGAAGTAGATTTTCCAGAAAAGCCGCTTGGCTGACATTGCGGGGAAACCCATCCAAAATCCAACCCGCTTGAGTATCCGGTTGCTTGAGGCGATCGCGAATTAGATCCAGAATCAATTTATCTGGCACCAACTCGCCGCCATCCATATAAGACTGCGCCTTTTGTCCGAGTGATGTAGATGCGGTGATCGCACTCCGTAGAATATCCCCAGTAGAGATGTGAGGAATCTGATAAAGCTGAGCGATATGCTGAGCTTGGGTTCCTTTTCCTGCCCCTGGTGGTCCTAAAAAAACTAATCGTGTCATTGGTTATTTGTCATTTGTCATTTGTCATTTGTCATTCGTCCTTTGTCCTTTGTCAATTTGATGTCTGCTCAAGTCCAGCTTTGAATTATCGAGACACCACATTTTGGTTTAATCAACGACGAACAAAGGACAAGTAACCAATGACCTAGCAGAAATTTTACTGCTTGACCATACCCTCGTAGCGCTGTGAAATCACATACGTTTGAACTTGTTTCGCCGTGTCAATTGCCACACCGACCAAAATCAGTAACGAGGTAGCGCCCAGCCCTCTAAACGTGGTCACTCCCGTCGCACTTTCGACAGCCGTTGGCACAACCGCCACCAGTCCCAGGAAAATGGCACCCAAAAATGTTAACCGATTCAGCACTCGCTCAATATAGTCGCTTGTCGCTTTACCCGGACGAATTCCCGGAATACTCGCTCCCATTTTCTTCAAATTCTGCGACATATCAACCGGATTCACGATCAACGACGCATAGAAATAGCTGAAAAAGAGAATTAACATCAGATACACCAGTACATACAGCCAGGGTGTCGGACCATTCGGACTGATATACAGTGCCACCTGATTTACCCCTTGCATGAGCGAACCTAAAAAGCCTTCACCTGTACCACCACGAGCAAAGCCAGCCAGAGACGTGGGCAGAATCAACACCGCTGAAGCAAAGATAATCGGCATTACCCCACCTTGGTTCAGTCGTAGCGGCAGATAGCTCGTTCGTTCCCGATAGAGCGACGCCCAACT
>NZ_DS989847.1:111705-141830 GCF_000155555.1 Coleofasciculus chthonoplastes PCC 7420 | reverse complement strand
AACAAGGATGCGCCGTTACCAATCCCGCGTTCGGTAATCACTTCCGAAATCCACATCACAAACATTGAACCCGCCGTGATTGCCAGCACAGTTTCCACAAAGAACAGAGTTCCCGGATTTGTGGCAAATTGGCTGGCAAAGATTGCCAGACCTACACTTTGCAATATTGCCCAACCCAGGGCAACATACCGGGTAATCTGAGAAATTTTCCGACGTCCGGCTTCCCCTTCATTCTTCTGCAAATTTTCCAGAGTGGGAATAGCTGCCGTCAGCAACTGTAAGATAATCGACGCATTAATATAGGGCAAAATTCCCAGGGCAAAAATTCCCAAAGCCGAGAATCCTCCCCCAGAGAAAAAATCTAAAATGCCAGCGATGGGAACGTTTCCACTTTGGATAGCTGTGGAAAGTTGTTCCCGATCAATTCCCGGTACGGGTAAAAAGACACCAAATCGGGCTAGAATCAACAAACCGATGGTCAAAAGCAACCGACCTCTAAGACCGGCAGCTTGTGCCATCTGCATAAATGTTTCTTGAGCCGTTGGAGCTTTATCTCGACTAACGACCATAACAAAAGGCTACCTCTAGAGGACACAGTGGTAAGGGGACTACGCCGCCACAGACGCCAACCCTAAAAAAAGTTACGCCTCAATCACTTCACAACTTCCGCCAGCCGCCTCAATTTTTTGGCGAGCACCCGTCGTGAAAGCAACAGCTTTAACATTTAGCGATACATTCAACTCCCCGTCGCCCAGAATTTTCAGCGGTCCGTCGTTAGTGGTGACGATACCCGTTTCCATCAGTGACGGTAAAGTCACCTCTGTATTGGCAGGGAGCGATGCCAACTTACCTACATTTATCGTAGTGTAATGTTTGGGATTAATCACCGTAAAGTGTTTTAGCTTAGGTAAGCGGCGGTACAAAGGCATCTGACCCCCTTCAAACCCCGGTCTTGTACCCCGACCCGATCGCGATTTTTGCCCGCGCATGCCAAAGCCACAGCTAGCACCTTGACCCGCGCTAATCCCGCGACCAACACGACGACGACGTTTCTTTGCACCGTCTTGGGGTGCTACAGTATGGATTCTCATAATTTAGATCGTTGTTAAACTGAAAACTCTCTCATTTAGGGCAGGTTTTGGACAAAGGTTACTATTCATGGCGAAAAGCGAGTTCCTAAACCCGCTCCTACACAATCAGACATAGAGCTTCTCAATTTCAACCCCGCGTTCTTGCGCTACTTCCTTGAATGTCCGGAGCGCATCTAGGGCATTGATAGCAGCTCTGGCATTATTCAAGGGATTATTAGACCCCAATTGCTTGGCTAAGATATTACGAACTCCTGCCAATTCCAACACCGTCCGCACCGCGCCGCCAGCAATTACCCCTGTACCGGGTGCAGCAGGTCTTACCATAACCTTGGCTCCAACAGCCGCTCCATTAGAGGGGTGAGGAATGGAATTCGACTTGGTTAACGGAACGTCGATGACTTGCTTTTTGGCATCGACAACCCCTTTACGAACAGCGCCAATCACATCACTGGCTTTGCCCACACCCACACCAACTTGACCACGCTCATTGCCAACGACAACGATTGCCCGGAAACTTAATTTTTTACCGCCTTTGACCACCTTGCTAACCCGACGGATTTGAATAACCCGCTCTTGCCATGTGCTGTCTTTTTCTTTGGCGCGGTTACCTTTGCGACGATTTGCCATAATTTAAATGTTGCGTTACTTACTTCTAGAAGTCTAACCCAGCTTCACGCGCCGCTTCTGCCAAAGCTTTCACGCGACCATGGTAAAGGTTTCCTCCTCGGTCAAAAACAACCTGAGATATGCCTTTTTCCAACGCTCGCTGGGCAATTAGCTGACCCACTTTAACCGAGGCGTCACAAGTGGCACCTGATTTTACCTCTGACTTCAGTCCAGGTTCTAACGTCGAAGCTGCCACTAGGGTATGTTGTTGATGATCATCAATAACCTGCACATAAATGTGCTGATTTGAGCGAAAGACCGCTAATCTTGGACGTTCAGCACTACCTTGGACTGTCCGGCGCACGCGCCGATGTCTACGGCGGACTGATTCTTTACGAGTAAGTTTCATTGTTACTTCTTACCTGCTTTACCAGCTTTACGTCTAATCATTTCACCGACATAGCGAATGCCTTTCCCTTTATAAACTTCAGGGGGACGCACCGCGCGAATTTTAGCCGCTGTGTTGCCGACGATTTCTTTATTGATCCCGCTAACAATCACGTTAGTATTCCCTTCAACCGCAAGCTGCACGTCTTCAGGAGGGACAATTTCCACAGGTTGACTGTATCCGACATTCAGAATTAAGTTACGTCCTTGCACCTGGGCGCGATAACCGACCCCTTGGATGGCTAGACGCCTCTCAAAGCCTTTGGATACCCCTTCAACCATGTTGGCAACCAAGGTACGAGACAATCCGTGACGCTGACGGGCAAGTCTGGATTCATCCCGTCGCCGCACGTGAATGGTTTCTCCTTCTTGTTCAATGGTGACTTGTTTGGGTAGAACTCGTTGGAGTTCTCCTTTTGGTCCTTTGACGGTAACCTGTTGACCTTCAATGGTCACGGTCACTTTATTGGGAATTGTTATTGGGCGTTTGCCAATACGCGACATGATTTTATACTCCTTATCCGGGCAAAAGAATTCAAAAGAGCTCAAGTGCTGATTTGAGCCGTGCTACCAGATGTAACACAGCACTTCACCACCGATTCCTTGTCGTCGGGCTTCCCGGTCAGTCATGATGCCACTGGACGTGGAAATAATCGCAATACCAATACCACCCAAAACTCGCGGTAATTCCTTGCGATTTTTGTAAACTCTGAGACCGGGTTTACTCACCCGTTTCAGCGCTCGGATAATGGGTTGACGAGTTTTTCCTTTGTATTTCAAAGAAATAACTAAGTATTTTTTGATGCCTTCCCCAGCTTCTTCAAACTCGGCAATAAAACCTTCCTCTCTCAAGACCTGGGCAATTGCACGGGTCATTTTTGTTGCTGGGACATTTGTTGTTTGATGCCGCACCAAGCACGCATTCCGAATGCGGGTCAGCATATCTGCAATTGTATCGTTTGCCGCCATTAGTTCCTTCCTATTCTTACAGGCTTATTTCTCCCGGAAAGGCATTCCCATCTCTTTGAGTAAAGCGCGACCCTCTTCATCGGTGTTTGCGGTGGTGATAATTGAGATATCCATGCCACGAATTTGATCGATACTGTCGTAGTCTATTTCCGGGAAAATCAGTTGTTCTCGGATGCCTAAGGTGTAGTTACCGCGACCGTCGAAACTGCGAGGGCTGATCCCGCGAAAGTCACGAATTCGCGGCAGGGCTAAGCTAATTAGGCGATCCAAGAACGAGTACATCCGTTTCGATCGCAGGGTCACCATGACCCCCACGGGCATTCCTTCACGGATTTTAAATCCCGCGATCGCTTTTTTGGCACGGGTGACCACAGGTTTTTGACCGGTAATGATCGCCAGTTCACTCAATGAGGATTCCAGGGCTTTAGCATTTTGAGATGCTTCTCCTAATCCCCGGTTGACGGTGATTTTGGTCACACGCGGGACTTGATGGATGTTTGTATACCCAAACTGTTCTTTAAGTTTGGGAACAATTGTGTCTTGATAGAGTGTTTTCAATCGGTCAGACATGATGGTTATCCTTTTTCCCTGGGCTTTGTCAGGGGGTGTCTTATGTCCTTTGTCTTATGTCCGTTGTCATTCGTCCTTTGGGATGAATCAAAGGACTTGGCGAAGATATTTAGTCGATGATTTCACCCGTTTTCTTCAGCATTCGTACCTTGCGTCCCTCTTCAGTCAAGGTGTAACAGATACGACTTGCCACTTTTTGCTTTTCCGAATACAGCATGACATTGGAACTATGAATCGGGGATTCAATGGTAGCAATTTGACCGGTTTCCCCTTCTTGCTGAGGCTTAACGTGTTTGGTTTTAATGTTCACACCTTTGACGACAACCTTACTGTCTTTCGGTAAGGTTTGCAGAATTTCTCCAACCTTACCTTTATCGTGACCACTAATCACTTGCACCGTGTCGCCTTTTTTAACGTGCATTTTGTAACGCGGTGGCGCATTTTCTGTCTTTTTAGCCATCAGAGTACCTCCGGCGCTAAGGACACAATTTTCGTGTAATTTCTTTCCCGTAGTTCTCGCGCTACTGGACCAAATACACGAGTTCCTCTGGGATTACCTTCCGGGTTAATAATCACAGCCGCATTATCGTCAAAACGAATACTCATGCCGCTTTCCCGGCGCAATCCTTTACGAGTGCGGACAATAACAGCCCGAACCACATCGGACTTTTTAATTGCCATGTTAGGAATCGCATCCTTAACCACAGCAATAATCACGTCACCCACACTACCGTAACGTCGATTTCCGGAACCGACGACGCGAATGCACATTACTTTACGCGCACCGCTATTGTCAGCCACATTTAAATAGGTTTGTTGTTGAATCATCTGATTTGTACTCTTGATTCAGAGTTATGAGTTGTGAGGCAAGTCTGAGTGGATTTCACGATCGTTTCTCACCGATTCGTGACCATTTAAAACCCAAAACCAAGTTCCTTCGAGGGTGGCGAAGGGTCAATACGCCTTAATTAAATTGAGGCACTATTGAGAATATCCGTAACCTGCCAGCGTTTCGTGCGACTGAGAGGTCGGGTTTCTTGAATGCGGACGCGATCGCCTTCTTGGCAGCGATTTTCTTCATCGTGTGCCTTGTATCGCTTGGTATTGACAACAATTTTGCCGTACTTCGGGTGGGGCGATCGGTTTTCGACAGCAACAACTACAGTTTTATCCATTTTGTTGCTCACAACCAAACCAACTCGTTCTTTTACTGCCATCGTGATTTACTCCTCTTCTTTTGCCTCAGATGGTGAGGATTCAGGGGTGACTTCAGTCGCATCGGGTTCACTCACTGACTCTTGCTCATCGGCTTGAACCGACTCTTCTACCTCGGCTGGAGGGGGTTGAGTCGTGGCTGTAGCCGTTGTCGCGGCATCGGCTGAATCACTCACCGTTTGTGGGGTTGTCTCTTCAGACACTGCTGCCAATTGCCGCTCTCGCGCGACAGTCATCATCTGAGAAATGCGATGTTTGAGATGCTTAAACTGATGGGGTTTTTCCAAACGGCGGGTGGCTTGTTGCAACCGCAGTTCAAATAACTCACGCTTGGCAGCTAAAATTTCATCCGCTAACTCTTGATCGCTTAAGGTTCTGGCGTCGTCTATTTTGGGCAAAGGCATAAATACTTATTCCCCTTCACGAGTAACGAACTTTGTTTTAATGGGAAATTTGTTAGCCGCTAGACGCATGGCTTCGCGGGCAAGGGGTTCGGGAACACCAGCGATTTCATAGAGAATTCGACCGGGTTTAACCACAGCTACCCAATATTCAGGTGACCCTTTCCCGGAACCCATACGAGTTTCCGCCGGACGCATGGTCACAGGTTTATCTGGAAACACGCGAATCCAGATTTTTCCGCCCCGGCGAATATAGCGAGTCATGGCTCGACGACCCGCTTCAATTTGACGCGCCGTAATCCAAGACGGTTCAATCGCTTGCAAGCCAAAGTCCCCAAAATTGAGGGAGTTGCCGCGCGTCGCTTGACCTCTCATCCGCCCGCGATGCTGTTTACGGAATTTTGTACGTTTAGGACTTAACATAGTGATTTTTGTCCGTTATCAGTTAGTCGTGATTGTTTCTCCTTTGTCTGTTGTCACCTGCTTCAGGACAAAAGACAAAAGACTATTCATTGGAACGATCTTCAAATTGCTGGCGACGCCGTTGTTGACGACGACGGGGTTGAGCGGTGGGTGGCGGGGCGACATCTTCGGTAGACGGAATAATTTCGCCTTTGAAGATCCAAACTTTCACGCCGAGAATCCCATAGGTAGTGCTAGCGGTACGGTAGGAATAATCAATATCCGCCCGCAGGGTATGCAGGGGAACTCGACCTTCACGAGTCCACTCCGTTCGCGCAATTTCCGCCCCATTCAGGCGACCACTCACTTGCACTTTGATGCCTTGGACATCTGCCCGCTGCGCCCGTTGAATCGCTTGACGAACAACTCGACGGAAGGACACCCGGCGTTCGAGCTGTTGGGCAATATACTCCGCAATTAGCTCCGCATCGGCATCCACCCGAGCGACTTCAATGACATTGATGCGAATTTGACGATTGCTCCCCAAAAGGTCTTGTAGACCTGTACGCAAGGATTCAATGCCACTACCGCCCCGACCAACCACGACACCGGGTCGGGCTGTATGAACTTCTAAATCAATTTGATCGGCTTTGCGTTCGATCCGGATCATCGAAATTCCGGCGTTACTCAGGTTTTTTTCGACATATTGTCGGATGATGTAGTCCTCTTGCAGGACTTCTGGGTAACGCTTGGTATCAGCAAACCAACAGGAGCGATGCTCTTGAGTGATACCTAAGCGAAAACCAATTGGATGAATTTTTTGTCCCACGAAACCTTCCTTTACTTTGTGTTTGTCCGTTGTCAATCGTGATCATTGATAACGATTAACTAGTCCTCAACTTGGGGTGAAACCGCCACCGTTATATGACAAGTTGGCTTGCGAATCTGATAAGCTCGACCTTGGGCTCTGGGGCGATAGCGCCTAAAGCTGGGTCCCATATCAGCAGAAGCATGGCTAATCACCAAGTTTGTTGGATCTAAACCCGCATTATGTTCGGCATTCGCCACGGCGGATCGTAGGACTTTCAGCACGGGTTCGCACGCCCGGTACGGCATAAATTCCAGAATAATCAGGGCTTCGCGGTAGGAACGTCCGCGAATCTGATCAAGAACCCGCCTGACTTTAAAGGGGGACATGCGAATGTAACGTGCGATCGCTTTGGTTTCTACTGTCGTATCTATCGTCGCCATAGTTTTTGTGATCTCTAATGGGGAAGAGCGAGATAAAAGCTGCCAACTCCGCGAACAGCATCGTGCCGATTAACGCGCCCGGCGATCGCTTTTAGAATGACCGCGAAAGGTACGAGTTGGGGCAAATTCGCCCAGTTTATGCCCCACCATCTGCTCATTGATAAAAATCGGCACATGGGTTCTGCCATTATGAACGGCGATGGTATGACCCACCATTTGCGGCAGAATGGTTGAGGCGCGTGACCAGGTTTTAATCACCTGCTTTTCGCCTTTAGTATTTAAGGCTTCAATCTTACTCAGAAGACTGTCGGCAATAAATGGACCTTTTTTTAACGAACGACCCATAATCTCAACATTGTAAATGGTCAGTGATTGGATACAAGCGTTAAGCTTGACGCCCACCCCGTCCTCGCTTCGAGGATTTGCGCCGACGGCGGACAACTAAAGCCGTGCTTTGTTTTTTCGGCTTCCGAGTTTTAGCACCCAAAGTAGGTTTACCCCATGGTGTGACTGGACCTGAGCGACCAATAGGCGCTCTGCCTTCACCACCACCATGCGGGTGATCAACCGGGTTCATGACGCTTCCTCTGACTTTAGGACGGCGTCCTAAGCGACGGCTACGACCGGCTTTCCCTAAACTGAGGTTACGAGCATCACTATTCCCCACCTGTCCAATCGTGGCATAGCAATTTCGCTGCACCATGCGAACTTCCGTCGAGGGTAGCTTCAGCGTGACATACTTTCCTTCTTTGGCAACGACTTGGGCACTTACTCCAGCCGCACGGACGATTTGACCGCCTTTTCCGGGTATCAGTTCTACGTTATGCACACTGGTTCCTAGAGGGATATTGCTCAGAGGTAAAGCATTACCCACCTCAATCGGAGCATCGGGTCCAGAAATCACAGATGCGCCTACTTCTAAACCAGCCGGATGTAAGATATAGCGTTTTTCGCCATCCTGATAGTAAAGCAGGGCAATCCGGGCGTTCCGGTTAGGGTCATATTCAATGGATGCTACTTTAGCCGGAATATTGTGCTTGTTCCGGTGAAAGTCGATGATCCGGTAGAGGCGCTTGTGTCCACCTCCTCGACGCCGACTGGTAATCACCCCCCGATTATTGCGACCCTTGGGACGGTGATTAGATTTCGTTAGCGATTTTTCTGGTTCATCGCGGGTAATCTCCGCAAAGTCTGAGAGCGTAACCTGACGGGTACTAGGGGTATAGGGTCTATAACTACGAGTTCCCATAAAACTATCCTTTATTTGTCATTTGTCATTTGTCCCTGAAAACTCGGTCGGGGCGGGTTTAGTTGCCCCCGACACATTCAACACTCACCATTGTTTTATACGTCTGGGAACAGCGTAATTGAGTCTTCAGGCGCTAAGGTGACAATTGCCCGTTTATACTGGGGCTTGTACCCGATAAATCTGCCGACGCGACGCTTTCTGCGAGGTGGCATTAAGGTATTTACACCCGTAACTTTGACATCAAAAAGGCTTTCTATTGCCGCTTTGATTTCAGGTTTAGTGGCTTTGGGAACCACATCAAAGACATATTTATTATCTTCTAAAAGCAACGTGGCTTTTTCAGTCACAATTGGGCGCAGCACCATATCTGCCAGGTCGCGGGGGTTAGTTGATTTAGTCACTGTAAACCTCCTGAATTTTGGCAAGGGCTGTATTGGTGGTGACAATTTTGTCAGCGTTCAATACATCGTAGACATTTAAGCTATCCGCATAGATTAGCTTGATGCTTGGCACATTACGCGCTGACAAATAAACCTGCTGTGCGGGTTGCGGTAAAATCAACAGGACTTTTTGCTTGGGATCAATTCCCCAACGCGCGATCGCGTCCATCAAGTCTTTGGTTTTAGGACGGGGCAGTTGATCGGCAAACTCTTCGACGACAATCATATCCTCAGCTCGACCCTGCAATGCTGTTCGCAATGCCAAGCGCCGCTCTTTGCGGTTCATCTTCAGGTTATAGTCTCTGGGCTTGGGACCAAAGATAATGCCCCCACCTCGCCACAAGGGTGAGCGGTTTGAGCCAGCCCGAGCGCGACCCGTTCCTTTTTGCCGCCACGGTTTCCGTCCGCCGCCTCTAACTTCGGCGCGGGTTTTTGTGGATGCGGTTCCTTGACGAGCATTGGTCATTTGTCTAACTAATGCTCGATGAACAATGTGAGACGCACTATCTTCTTTGGCGACTTTCAGCTCTAGGGTTGCCTGTCCCACTTCTTCCCCTTGCCAGTTTCGCACTATACAATCGACCATAGTTTTTAGTCCTTAGTCTTTATTCTGGTTGTTCATGATTCATCGGTGGGCATAAACAATGAATAATGAACAATCAACAATCAACAATCCATGACTATCGCCCGACTTTATTCGTGGGTGCAATATTTAAAAGCGCTCCTGGCTTACCGGGAACTGCCCCTTTAATAATCAGTAGGTTTCGCTCTGTGTCTACGCGCACCACCTGTAGTTTGCGAATGGTCTGACGTTTACCACCATAACGACCCGCCATTTTCTTCCCTGGGAAGGTACGACCGGGCGTTGTTCCAGCACCAGTGGAACCGGGTAAGCGGTGGTTTTTTGAACCATGCGCCATAGGTCCGCGCTTAAAGTTATGGCGTTTTTGATAGCCAGCAAAGCCGCGACCGATGGTATTTCCAGAGACATCAACCAGTTGACCCGCACTAAATATCTCCGCATTAATAACTTGACCGAGTTGGAATTCGTCAGTGTTATCTAGGCGATATTCGCGCAGGTGACGTAAAGGGGGAGCCTCAGATTTGGCTAAATGCCCCTTTTCTGGCTTATTGACTGCCTTTTCCTTAACTTCGTGATAGCCCAGTTGCACAGCACTGTAGCCATCCGTTTGCTTGGTTTTGATTTGAGTCACCCGACAAGGACCCGCTTGAACGACTGTGACAGGAAGGGCGCGTCCTTCCTCGTCAAAGACTTGGGTCATGCCGAGTTTCGTGCCGAGGATACCGACAGACACTGGCTTCTCCTTTCTAGACGGTACAGCGAGGCAAATTTGGCGTTGATTCACAAGTGAATCCGCTCTACCTCAGCAGGTTATCTTCCTGACTAATCGACAGGGATTTCCTCGATTGAGGGTAATTCTTGCCTGGTTAGTTGTGGAAATTTGGGTTAGTTACTGACTAACCGCGTCGCCTTGGAACGCTGGGACTTAAAGAGTTATCTCCTCAGTATCCCCACGAGGCGCAGTGCAAGTGCCAAAGGTCAAAAGCTGCTACTACAAGAGCTATCTGGCTTTTTGATCTGAGTTCACTCTAGTTCCACTGTAGAACTAGCATACCTCAACTTGGTAGTTTGACTGGATAAATCCAATATCACAGCTTCTGTTGACCTAAGTTGCGATCGAGTAAGTCGCGATCGCGCAACCTAGCAATTTGGTCACAATTGCTCAGTATAGAATAATTCCCTAACTTTGTCTAGGAAATTGGCGACAATTTTATGCATCCGAGTCAGCTCGCCTGGAAAGCCGCACGCTCATTCACAATCCGGGGAACCCGCCAACCCGCCATGCACCTGGTCTAAGCCTCCACCTTAAATGGTACGCTCAAAAGCTGGACAATTAATTTGTGGAACAGGTGTAAGGGAGTGATTCCAGACTTCGACGAAAACGGCAATCTACCACCAGGAGTGCATTTTTGCGAATGGGAGGAATTTGTAGAACGATTTGGAACCAATGCGCTTAGGTTGCGTTTAATACGGGGACTGCAAATGGCAATGGATCAGCTAAAAGCAGCAGGTTGCCGGACAATATATATCAATGGCAGCTTTGTTACCATCAAAGCAGACCCAAGGGATTTCGATGCCTGTTGGGATAGAGAAGAGGTAGATATAGACTATCTCAGAATTCATGCTCCTCGATTACTGAATCATTATGACCGTGCTGGACAGAAAGCTAAATATGGAGGTGAAATCTTTCCATCCGACCAACCCATCGGCAATTACGGAATGGATTCTTTTGAATTATTTCAGCAAGATAGAAAGTACAATAAAAAAGGGATTATTGCCATAGATTTAGTGAGGTGGAAATTATGATTAAAGATGAAAAAGAGTATACAGTTACTCAGGGGCTTATCGGAGAATTTGAAAAATCTATAGCCGCAACAGAGAGGGATGAAGCCAGGAAAACAAATGATCCTGACGGCTGGGAGCTGATGAGAAGTTCATTACAATCTCATCTCGATAAATTAAAAGCAGAAATCGCTGAATATGAAAGGCTTACATCCCACGATCGCCACAGCCCTATCGTACTGAAGCTCGACGATCTTGACTATTTCCCGCAAGTTTTAATTAAAGCGCGTATGGCGGCTAAACTCAGCCATCAAGAACTAGCGAACTTAGCTGGACTTACGGAAGAGCAAATCAAACGCTATGAAGGTAATGATTACGAAGATGCCAGTTTCCTGGATGTCAGATTTGTGATTGATGCCCTAGATATTAAAATTCAAAACGGGGAGTTTTTAATTCCTTTAGATACGCTGAGAAGAACTCCGATTACTAAAGAAGAATTGCTAAAGTCTCAGGCAACAAATCGGGAGCAAAGCAGTACGAATTGAGATTATTAGATTGTGCGATCGCTACTTATGCAAATATAATTTTTATTTTGCGGATAATTGTAATGTAAAAGTTACTATTTTAATTAAAATTTAGATATAATTTATAATCGAGATATAGCTACTTCTAATATTTACTGAAGTATCTATATTTAATTTCTGGATGCTTTGCTAAAAAGTGTTCTATTTCTAGCCGAGACCACTCATCTATTTCAATACTTGTCTGGTCAGCAATTGCTTCTAACTTGTCATATAGTGCAGAGTCGATAATACCGCTGGTCATTCGAATAATCGTGATCGCATAATTTCATTTATCCTAGCAAGCTGAGTCGTCCCTACCCAAACCAATTCCGACTTATCACCAGGAATTGCCAAGAGCGATCGCAGTAAGATAGATCTAAAACGAGGTGAATCATTGCCCATTCTTTAGATGGTTATTCTGGATATGAATCGGATGTAATTGTTTTGGATGAACTTGAACTGATTGATGAACCAGATTGGGAAAGTTGCTCTATCATCACTCTGGGCAAATCGCTCAAGATCATTATAGAGGCTTTGTCTAAGTCCTAGGGATGTTACGTCAGATGTAGGGGCGCAAGGCTTGCGCCCTTGGTGATGTACAATCATATAAGCTCTAATTAATAGAAGAAATTGCAGCAGTATAGCATGGCGGTCAATGGAAATGGCAGAGGTATGGGTACAATAGGAGAAAGATCATGAGGTTTATTGATTCGGTATATTTAATCGATGGCATACAGTAGTTTCACCTTAGCTAAAGCTAAAAAAGAGTTTAACTTAACGACTGTTGAAGGAGGACGGTTTCTACCACCCATTGATCCTATAGCTCCTAGTGCTAGGCTACAAGAAGCGTTGACCGATTTGCCGTGGGCTATTGCGGTTGGCTCAGAAAAGGCTAAGTCAGAGGGGATTATTTATCCCATTTTGCAAGAGGTGAGACGAATTTTTAGAAATCAGATCAGCCTTTTTTCGGGTCGGGATTTTACGGTGGATATGAGTAAAGGATTGAATGGCTATGTTGATTACTTGATTAGTAGTTCTCAAGAACAATTGGAGATTGAAGCACCAGTGGTTGTGGTGGGGGAAGCCAAACGAGATAATCTGAATGAAGGCTTGGGACAGTGCATCGCAGAAATGGTTGCTGCTCAAATGTTTAATCAAGCTAATCAGGTGAGTATCTCGACAATTTACGGGTCAGTTAGTAACGGGACTCAATGGCGTTTTTTGAAATTAGAAGGGTCAACAGTAACTATAGATTTGATGGATTATGCTCTACCTCCAGTAGACCAAATTTTAGGTTGTTTGATTTGGATGGTTGGAGTATCTACAAATTCGTCTCCCCAGGCTCACCTCGACTAAAAGGAATGATGCTTACGAAAAAATGATACTGAAAATTTGCTTATTTATATAGAAAACATTTATGGGCGCACGGACGTGCGCCCCTACCCATCCTGTTGATAATACTCACTATTTTTTCCCCAGATCAGGGATAACCAACATAAAAAGAATACCGAAAACAATAATCGCCAGAGCTTGTTCTGTGGTCAGTAGATTCGGTCTGACTAGATACAAGACAGCAAAGCCAAGTAACGCAATTGTCAGATTCCGAGACAGCAGCCCCGGCATTACCAGAGTCGCAATGATGCAAAATGCGATTATTGCAATGGCTACTTCCATGGTTTGTGTTTCCTTGTTTCGGGTAATTACAGGGCGTTTAGCAAGGCGGAAAGCCTAACCGATCGCCTACTATCAATCAGCCGTTACCTTTAACCCGATTCCTCGTGGACAAGATTTGTCGGTTTCTGTCGGGTTGGCTTGTGTACGGGTTCCCCCTATACGTTATACGGCACTCGGCAACGTAACTCTAAACTATCTCAAAACCGCTCATAAGTCAGTAGTGAGCAACTGCTCATTTGGACTCTACGCGATCGCAACCCCTAGAAAACACGCCTATCCCTTATCCCAATAAGGCTTTCCCTAACTCCGAGTCCGGGTAAAGTTGTGTTAAAATCTTAAAAGAAAGTAGCACATTTTAGCAACTATTTGGGTTAAACATGGCGGTTTAGCTCACTTTTTGCGCTTTTTTTGCCTAAATCCTGAATTTTTATGGAGTTTTTCGTTCTATGAGTACCTCCCAAGAGCGGATTGTCCCGACAAATCTTCGCAGCGAAATGTCTAGGTCATACCTAGAATATGCCATGAGCGTCATCGTGGGTCGGGCGCTACCCGATGCGAGGGATGGACTCAAGCCTGTACATCGGCGGATTCTCTATGCGATGCATGAACTGGGACTCACGCCCGATCGCCCGTTCCGTAAATGCGCCCGTGTTGTGGGTGAAGTCTTGGGTAAATATCATCCCCACGGCGATACAGCGGTGTACGATGCCTTAGTTCGCATGGCACAAGATTTCTCCATGCGATCGCCCCTAATTAACGGACATGGTAACTTTGGGTCGGTGGATAATGACCCACCTGCGGCAATGCGTTACACAGAATGCCGCTTGCAATCCTTAGCCACAGACTCCCTACTCCGGGACATTGAGTCAGAAACGGTCGATTTCCTGGATAACTTCGATGGATCACAACAAGAACCCATCGTTCTCCCCGCCCGGGTTCCCCAGATACTCCTGAATGGATCATCGGGTATTGCCGTTGGTATGGCAACCAATATCCCGCCCCATAATTTGGGGGAATTGGTAGATGGCTTAGTCGCCCTAATCCATAACCCAGAAATCACCGAAAAAGAATTGATGCAGTATATTCCCGCCCCTGACTTTCCCACTGGCGGTCAAATCCTGGGCAGATCCGGCATCAAAGACGCCTACACTACCGGACGCGGTTCCATCACCATGCGGGGTGTAGCGCAAGTTGAAACCATTGAACACCGGGGACGCCCCGATAAAGAAGCGATTATTGTCACCGAATTGCCCTACCAAACCAATAAGGCGGCACTGATTGAAAAAATTGCCGAAATGGTGAATGATAAGCGCATTGAAGGCATTTCCGATATTCGCGACGAAAGCGATCGCCGGGGAATGCGGGTGGTGATTGAACTGAAGCGGGATGCCTATCCCCGTGTAGTTCTCAATAATCTTTATAAGCAAACCCCCCTGCAAAGCAATTTTGGTGCCAATATGTTGGCATTAGTCGGGAATGAACCGCAACTGTTGACAATCAAGCAGTTCCTCGAAGTCTTCCTGGAGTTCCGCATTGAAACAATTACCCGGCGCACCCAATACGAACTCCGCAAAGCGGAGGAACGGGATCATCTATTGCAAGGGTTACTCATTGCCCTGGATAACCTAGATGCGGTAATTGCCGTCATTCGCGCTGCTAATGATACCGCCACCGCCAAGAGTCAATTAATCGAGCAATTCGGACTGTCTGAACCCCAAGCTGATGCCATTTTGCAAATGCAACTGCGACGCTTAACGGCATTAGAAGCCCAGAAAATTCAAGCGGAACACGAAGAGTTACAAGTTCGCATTGCCGATCTGCAAGACATTCTGGCAAATCGATCGCGGATTCTGGAAATTATCGAAACCGAAGCGCTGCAGATTAAAACCACCCACGATACACCCCGTCGCACTGCAATTCAAGAGGTGGAAGGGGAACTGGATGATATTGACTTAATCGCCAATGAAAAAGCGGTGATTTTAGTCACTGAACAAGGGTATATCAAACGGATGCCGATTCACTCCTTTGCTGCCCAAGCCCGGGCAACACGGGGCAAAGCCGCCGCCCGGATGAAGGAAGATGACGGGGTTGAGCATTTCCTCACCTGCTGTGATCATGACAGCCTCCTATTTTTTAGCGATCGCGGTGTGGTTTATTCCCTACGCGCCTACCAAATCCCCGCCGCATCTCGCACCGCCAGAGGGGTTCCCATCGTGCAGATGCTTCCGATTCCCCACGATGAAAAAATTACCTCGGTTGTACCTGTTTCTGAGTTCACCGATGATGTTTATTTGGTGATGTTAACTCGTAAAGGGTATATCAAAAAAACGGCGTTGGATGCCTTTAGTAATATCCGGGCAAATGGTTTAATTGCCATTTCTTTGGGTGAAGGCGATCAACTGCGCTGGGTGCGTCTATGCCGAGCCGAAGATAGTATTATCATTGGTTCGAGTCAGGGCATGGCAATTCATTTTAAAGCCGATCACGATCAACTGCGTCCCCTAGGTCGGGCGACACGAGGGGTGAAGGCGATGAAACTGCGCTCTAAGGATGAGTTGATCAGTATGGATATTCTCCCGGCTCAAGTTGTCGAGAGGCTGATTGCTACAGCTAACAGTGAAGAGGTGGAAACAGAAGACGATACCAGCGATGAAGTGAATGGGGAAGAAGTTCACGAAACCGCCGGTCAAGGACCTTGGGTTTTGGTGGTTACCACAGGCGGTTTAGGTAAGCGAGTACCAGTGTCTCAATTCCGGCTGCAAAATCGGGCAGGAATGGGATTAGTGACAATTAAGTTCCGCCATAAGAAAGATAAACTCGCTGCATTGCGGGTGGTGAATGAAGGGGATGAGTTGATGATGGTGACAATGCGAGGGATTATTATTCGCCAAGCCTTGGATGCCATTTCCCCCCAATCCCGAATGGCGACAGGGATACGAGTACAGCGCTTAGATGAAGAGGATGCGATCGCAGCGGTGGCGTTAGTTCCTTTATCGGGTTCTGAGGAAGAAGCTGAAGCATTGGATGAAGCGTTGTAACGTCAATTAGGGAACAGGCAACAGTTTTCATCTGACTTCAATACTAGCGTTTAGATCCCCCTAAATCCCCCTTAAAAAGGGGGACTTTGATTAATTTCTGAATGTATTTGATGTCCCAATTACCCTGGTGACTGCTGAATTAAGGCAGTTGTCAGTTAGCGGTGAGATAGGGCGGGTTTTGTTGTTCAGTTATTTCTGAATGGCTGATTTTATTTCCTAAACCCGCCCCTACAATTGACCGCTCAAGGCATTCAATGGTACAAGTAAATTTACTATAATTGAGCCATTTCTATTTCACTTTCACGCCTTATCCCACTCTCTCACCATGAAAAGAGGGGAGCAAGATAAGAGAAGAAGAAAGCGGTGTTACAGACGTGATTTTGAAGCATCGGGGAGTGATTGTTTCCCCTTCTCCCAAGCTTTGGAGAGGGGCTGGGGGTGAGGGCTGGCTTACCTTCAGTTGGTTTCCTCTGGTGAGGGAGAAGAAGAATCCGGAGACCAAACCCCAATATCAACCGTCATCGATATAATACCTGCGATCGCGGCGGCTATTCCCAGAATTCCCCCCACTATTTTCCCCACCTTCACCCATTCCGCCTTCGTTTGCGGAAATCCAGGAACCCTTATCCCCCGCCTGATACCCAATAACGCTAACCACTCCTCCATTGTTTGCGGGCGATCGCCATAGTCCAATTTCATACCCTGGACAATCGCCTGATTTACCCGCTCAGAAATATCAAATTTTAGCGTCTTCGGTTCAACTAACTCAGCAATATCATCCAAACGATCTAACGCCGTTGCGGGAAATTTCCCGGTGAGTAAAACATATAATGTTGCAGCTAACGAATAAACATCTGTATACGCCCCCTGTTTTCGGTTCGTTGAACTTAACTCCACCGGGGCGAATTGCTTATCTTTCCAACGAGAAGTTAACGGATTATTAAACTCTCCGGCTAAATCAAAATCAATCAGCACCGCCTGCTGCTTTCCAGCGCGTACCATAATATTCTCTGGCTTCACATCCCGATGCAGCAATCCCTGTTGATGCACCTCAATTAACGCTTCACCCACCTGCTGGATATAAACCAAAGCTTCCTGTTGGGGTATGGGTAGCGTCAAGTCAGAAAGTTTAATCCCGGCGATATACTCCATCAAAATACAAAACAGTGACTCATCTTGAAACGTGCGGTAAACTCGGACAATATGAGGATGTTTACAACGTTCCAGCTTCAGCGCCTCATCACAAAACTTTGACTCGATACTGGTTCGTTCTACATCCGGAAGTTGACTGAGAATATCCTGATTGAGGGTTTTGACAACAAAATCCTTTCCGGTATCATCCTGAACCCGATAGGTAATCGCACAACGTCCTCGTCCTAATTCCTGTTGTATCGTGTACTTGCCATTTTGTAACGTCTGTCCCGTTATCCAAGCCATTACCTGTAAATCCAAGACGTTACCTTATTCTGACACAAGGGCAATTTGTCTTATGTCTTATGTAAAGGTTTGAGGACTATTTACAGAACTTAATATAGTTTGGGCTTTTTCCACAAACCGACTTAGTCAGGCATGATGTAATAGGAAAAAAGAACAAGGAATCTAGGCGGAATGTCACTGACTGGTATGCTGGTGGGTTGAGCGAAGTCGAAACCCACCCTACGATAGATAAAGGGTTTTGGCACTCCCTAAATGCTTAAGGAGCGTGCTATTCAACCTAGGCGTGTTGATAATCTTTAACTCAATTAACAAAATTGATGTCTCGGTACTTATCAGCGGATTTATCAGATAATTATAAATTAATAAAAGTCCTATTCATCAAAAATAAAGCGTAAAAAAAGCCAAAACACGGCTGACATGTTCTCTGTTTTCGGAAACAAGTAAACAATTAAGATTTATTTTGTTTTAACTCAAATATCTGTAGTCAAGATATCCTAGACGTTATCTAAAGAAAAATTAGTCAGATCATTGGCTAATTCAGGGTAAAGGCAAATAACGAATGGATATCGTAGAATACAATCGCATCAAGCTGACCATCCGCCATCGACCTCTTTTGCTGTGGCTTTTGAGTAGTATTCTCGCCGCCGTTGGGCTAGGGGTAATTGCCTTTCAAGGCGGCTCAGCCCTAACCTGTCAGCGAACTGGACAAACGGGCAGTTGTGAATTGGTTAACTCCAGGTTGGTCGGAGCAAAGGTTAGAACTATTCCTTTAGACAGTTTACGAGATGCCAGCATTGAGAGCAATCCCAGGAATGAAAGTAATGATACTTATCGGGTTGTCCTCTTGACTAGAAGCAGTGAGATTCCCTTGACGTCGAACTATAGTTCCGATAGTAATCAGCAAGAATCTATTGCTTCCCAAATTAATACCTTTATTATGAATCAAGACCAGGTATCCCTGAACGTGCAGCAAGACGATCGCTGGTTTAGTTATCTGTTTGGCAGTTTATTGATCGGGGTGGGGTTGTTCGTGGCGGTGCGTAAAGGGAAAGTCGTTACCTTGAGCTTTGATAAAGTGCGCGATCGCATGATGCTCAAGCAACGGGGTTTGCTCAGGGGTACAACCATAGAACTCCCTCTTGCCGAGATTGTTGATGTGACGATAGAAACGATTAGAGATGCCAAAGATCGCCAGATAGAGCGAGTGGCTCTGGTTTTGAATTCGGGTAAGCATCTTGCTATCACTCCTGATGCTGATCCATTCTGGGACTACAAAAAAGTGGCTCACTGCATTCGCCTCTTTCTGAATCTCAACTCGGAACAGTCGTCGGGAAAGACGCCACAGCTCTGAGCAGGAGAAGCTGGGGGAGATAGGGGAGATGGGGGAGATGAGGAACACCTCGACTTCGCTCGGTGTGTCAGATGAGGGAGATGGGCGAGATGGGGATTCAGCCAGGGCGGGTTTAGTGAAATTAGGGTTTTCTCCTAAACGTTATCGGTAAAACCCGCCCCTACACACTTCAACACTCAAAACTTTATAACAACGCGCTAACCTATTCCTGGTAGGCTGATAGCTGAGATTAACAGCGTAGATGGCTAATATGGGACTGAATCGGCGGACTTTCCTGCAAAAAGCTGGCTGGGGTCTAGCGGCACTGGGAGTCAGTGAAACGGTACTATCACTCCTTGGTGATAAAAGTTTAGCCGTGCCTTTGTTGGAGCGTTATTTTCAAGTGCTGGCACAACCCGGTGGACGTAAGTTGGCACTTCTGGTGGGGATCAATGAGTATCCGCGCACGACAGCTTTGGCGGGGTGCGTAACGGATGTAGAGTTGCAACGAGAACTGTTAATTCATCGGTTTGGGTTCCAGGCGAACGATATCGTGACGCTGACGAATAGCCAAGCCACTCGCGAGACGATTGAAACCACGTTTATTGAACATTTGACCAAGCAAGCCGAGGCGGGTGATGTGGTTGTCTTCCACTTTAGTGGTTACGGTAGCCAAGTGCAGATGCCTCAGCAAGATGAAACCGTAGCCTCGGCGGTACGCTGGCAAAACAGTTTTGTACCCGTTGATGGGATCTTACCCACAAAAGGCGAACCTGCTGCTAATGATTTTTTAGCAGAAACCTTGGCATTGCTGTTGCGATCGCTAAAGACGGATCAGGTGACAACAGTCCTTGATACCAGTCATACGCAAGCGGTGAATATCCTCAAAGGCAGTCTAAAAGTACGCTCTTCTTCCCGCCAACCCGCCCTAGCGCCGAATCCCGACGAACTGGCGTTTCGAGAACAACTCGTGCAGCGGCTCAAAGCCTCATCCAAACCCTGGAAATCATTAGATAAATCCATGCAAATGCCAGGATTGGTGTTAACGGCGGCGGGTTCGTCTCAACCCG
The DNA here is from genome assembly GCF_000155555.1 of Coleofasciculus chthonoplastes PCC 7420. GTDB lineage: Bacteria > Cyanobacteriota > Cyanobacteriia > Cyanobacteriales > Coleofasciculaceae > Coleofasciculus > Coleofasciculus chthonoplastes_A. The sequence goes on along the minus strand of NZ_DS989847.1, from coordinate 121,712 downwards.
CAACCGAGGCGCAGTGGAATGGCTTTAGTGCAGGTTTATTTACTTATGCTCTAACTCAGCATCTGTGGCAAGCCACGGCTGCAACCAGCGTTCAGATTAGCGTCAGTTGCGCCACTGGGATGATTAATCAATTCGCGGGTAATGATCAACAGCCTCAGTTAACGGGTCAAAAGAGCCAAAATTCCTTGCTTGCCTATTACTTATCCCCCAATCCTCCCTTGGGGGCAGATGGAGTTGTCAGGGGGATTGAAGAGAATGGCAAAGTAGCACAGCTATGGTTAGCAGGATTACCGGCACCTGTGCTGGAGCACTATAGTCCCAATTCGGTTCTAGAGTTGCTCGATGGGGAATCGCTGATTTTACCGCCGTCGCCGCCCGAAAATTCCTCAGCTACGGATAACCCCGCCCAACCTGTCCCTAAATCCGTTCAACTCCAACTGCGATCCAAAGACGGGTTAACCGCCAAGGCACGTATACTGAGTGGCAATGGTGGGGAAAAAGTGCAACCGCAAGTGGGTCAACTGGTACGCGAACGGATTAGAGTATTACCCCGAAATCTGGGCTTAACTGTTGCCCTGGATACTCACTTAGAACGCATTGAACGGGTGGATGCAACCAGTGCCTTTGCGAGTATTCCTTCGGTGTCATCCGTTGTCGTTGCTGGGGAACAAGCAACAGATTATGTGTTTGGCAGAGGAAAAAAACAGGCAACAGAAACGTCAGAACCGAAGTTTAAAGGAGGCTATGGACTCTTTTCCCTTGCCCGGAATCCAATTCCGAATAGTTTAGGCGAGGAGGCTGAGGCAGTTAAATCAGCAGTGAATCGCTTAAATCCCAAATTTAAAACCTTATTGGCAATGAAATGGCTGCGGTTGACCGCGAATGAAGGGTCATCGCGCCTGGGGATGCGGGCGTCGCTGGAAATGATTGCCCCGGAAACTAAGACAATCATCCAACGGGAAACCTGGCGCACGTCTGTTGGGTTCGCTACCAATAAAACGAAGAAAAATGCGAGTAATACATCGCCCTCGGTGGGATCAGCAACAATGCCCAAGTTACCCATTGGTAGTCGGGTGCAGTATCGCGTAGAAAATTATAGCGATCGCCCTTTGTATTTCATGGTGTTGGGTTTGGAAAGTAGCGGCGGTGCGATCGCGTTTTATCAACAACTCCCTTCCCCCGAAGGATTGGAGTCAGAGCAAAATCCCCCGCTGATTAGTGGTGCGATCAAACCTGGGGAAACTCTGATTCTGCCCCAACCTTCGGCATCCTTTAATTGGATGATTCCCGGTCCTGTAGGTGTGGCGGAAATTCAACTGATTTGCAGCCCTTCTCCGTTCAAAGGTGCGATCGCGGCATTAGAAGCCGCCATGCGTCCCAAGGGAGAGGGAGAACGAGTTGGTGATTTGTTTAATCCCCTGGAAGTCACACGGGCGATTCTACAAGACTTGCATCAGGCGAGTAACATTACTCCCGATAAGTTGGGTATCGGTTCTGATGTGTATGCATTGGATGTGAATGCTTGGGCAACCTTGAGTTTTAATTATCAGGTGGTTTCTTGATTCGTCATTCGTCATTTGTCATTTGCCATTCGTCATATCATGTCCGCCTAAATAGTCATTATTCCTTTGACCTGCCCTGGAGCCTCCTGCCTTATGCCTTCTGTCCTCTACCTTGTCTCCCCGCACTTGGGATAACGAGACAATGACCCAGTTGGCAGCGCAAAATGGAAATGTGCTGCCGTCACCTGAAGCGGGGAAACCGATGGAATTACTACATGCACCTGGCGAAATGATCGCCCAACGTTATCGGGTTATAGATACGTTGGGACAAGGAGGGAGCGGGATCACGTACCACGCCGAAGATACCCAAACCAAACAGGCTGTGGCACTCAAAGCCCTATCCCTGCATCGTCTGAGTGACTGGAAAATGCTAGAACTCTTTGAACGAGAAGCAAGGGTTCTGGCTGGACTTAAACATCCTCGAATTCCTAAATATCTGGACTATTTTCATGTCGATACGCCCCAAGATCGTTCATTTTATATTGTTCAGGAATTAGCCGAGGGACAATCCCTAGCCGCTTGGGTAGAACAAGGCTGGCGCACCAATGAACCCGAATTGCGGCGTATCGCCACCCAGCTATTGGAAATTCTTAGTTATTTGCAGTCACTGCCATCGCCTGTGATTCATCGAGATATTAAGCCCCAGAATATTATTCGGCGTAAGGATGGACAGGTGTTTCTGGTGGATTTTGGGGCGGTACAGGATACCTATCACAGTACCTTAATGCGCGGCAGTACGATGGTGGGAACGTATGGGTATATGGCACCCGAACAGTTTCGAGGACAAGCGGTTCCCGCCACAGATTTATATGGTTTGGGAGCAACGTTACTCTTTTTGCTTACCCATCGTTCTCCGGCTGAGTTACCCACGGATCGGCTGAAGATTGATTTCCGTTCTCAGGTTCAGATTAGTGAAGCGTTGACGGATTGGTTGGAGAAACTGTTAGAACCGGATGTCGCTGACAGGTTTTCTTCCGCCAAGGAAGCCTTAGCCGCGATGCGTCGTAAACCCAAGGCTAGTCCCCAATCCTGTTCCTCTTCCTCGACACCCTGGCGTGCGATCGCGGGTGTAGCGGCGGCGACGCTTGTGGTTGTGGGTGTTCTCAACCATTACAAGTATCCGATTTTAAGTGCGATCGGATTTACGCCCAGAGCCATGTATGAGGGGATTATGGGCGGAGATATTGAAACCGTTAAATACTATCTCGACCGAGGCGTTCATGTAAATGCCAGAGAACATCAGAATCATACACCCTTACACTGGGCGGTGAGTAATAATAAACCTGAAGTTGCCCAACTGCTTATTGATCGGGGGGCGGATCTTCATATCCGCTATGATGCGGATGGTCATACTGTATTGCACATTGCCGTGCAGCATGACACAAAAGCGATGGCAGAACTTCTCGTTGAGCAGGGTGCAGATGTTCACGCGACGGATAACTTTGGCAATAACTGTCTCCATTTTGCTCTGACAAAGCCAAATACATCCTATTACTACGGTATGAGTTTGACTGGACGAAAACCTTCACGGGATGTTGTCGAATTTCTGATTACTCAAGGTGTTGATATTCATGCCAGAAACAAAGCTGGTCAAACCCCTTTGGAGTTAGCGCGATCGCACCAAGAGGTTGCTGACTTATTTTACGGTTACAACAGCACTGATTAAACTCTTAGCATGAATGGCACTGAAATAAACAGTGTGAGATCGCCAAAACCTTTGATATACCGTAGGGTGGGCATTGCCCACCAACCTGACGATTAAATTATGGAACAATTACATCAGCCGGGAGATATTATTACCGAACGTTACCGCATACTCGATACCTTGGGTCAGGGAGGTGTTGGCATAACTTACGCGGCTAAAGACTTAAAAACGGGTCAAAACGTTGCCCTAAAAGTTCTATCGCTGCGTCGCATGGAAGACTGGAAAAAGATAGAACTCTTTGAGCGAGAAGCCCGCATCTTAGCTCAACTCAAGCATCCTGCCATTCCCCGTTATTTCGACTACTTCCAAGTTGATACGACTGACGATCGCAGTTTCTATATTGCCCAGCAGCTTGCACCGGGAAAATCCTTAGCCGTACTGATTGAGCGAGGTTGGCATCCTGATGAAGCACAGGTTAAGCAGTTAGCCATTCGTGTCTTGAAAATTATCATTTATCTGCATAAATTAACACCACCTGTAATTCATCGCGATATTAAGCCCCAAAACATTATTCTCAACCGCGAAGGACGAGTCTTTCTAGTAGATTTTGGCGCGGTTCAGGATACCTATCACTATACCGTTACCGGGGGCAGTACAATTGTGGGAACTTACGGTTATATGGCACCGGAACAGTATCGCGGACAAGCCGTACTTTCAACGGATTTATATGGATTAGGAAGCACACTCCTGTTTCTGTTAACCCGTCAATCCCCCGCCGATTTACCCCAGCGCCAACTCAAGATTGATTTTCGTCCTCATGTCCGTATTTCCTCAGAATTTGCCGACTGGTTGGAGAAAATGCTTGAACCTGTCACCGATGATCGATTTTCCTCGGCGAGTGAAGCGTTAGCGGTATTGCAAGGAAAACAGGCGCTGATTAAATCATCACCGAAACCCAAGCTGCAAAAACCCCAGGATAGTCCTATCCAATTAACCCAAAAAGATAACCTGTTGGTAGTAGAGATTCCGCCAGTGGGATTGCGAAGTAAACTGAGTCAGGTTTTGGCTCTGGTCAATCTAGTTTGGAATGGATTGTTAGCGTTAACGATTTGGATGGTTTTAGAATTGTCATTATTTCTGAAATCCTCTAATCTGATTCCTTTAGGGATTTGTGTGCTAATAGGCTTATGGTTGTTAACTCGATTTCTCTACGGCACATTATCTCGGACACGAGTAGAAATTAAAGAGCAGGAGTTCCAGTTACAGAAGTGGTTACTGGGTTCGTGCTATCAAACGGTTAAGGGGAATACGGGGGACATTAATCAGGTGAATTTGAAAACTATTCAGTCGCCTATTAGTAACAATACACTTAGATTATGTGTATTTAAATTAAAGCATAAAGATATAATATTTGGTACATTATTAACCCCGTTAGAGAAAAAGTGGATCATGAAAGAAATGGGGAATTTTGTGAAAAAAATCCATGGGTTTAAGTAGTGGCGTGACACACTTAATTAGATAGATTAGATTCGGCTTGTAGTAGGGGATGCAAACCCTAGATTCCGTTGGGTTTCCTTGCGTCAACCCAACCTACAACCTAAAATGTGTAGTCCCTACTCCTGTGAGGAGTTGCGATCGCGGCGAGTCAATGATCTCAAACCCTAGGCGCTGTGTTCTCTGGCTGTGTTCTCTGTGGCGATTACCGTAGAAATAAGCCATTGTCTGTGCCAAAAACTTGTTAGGATTTGTAACATGGCTAATTCTCGTATCCAAAAATTATTGGGCTATCTGCGCCCTCATACCACTCAGGTATCCTTGGGTATCCTGGCTTTGCTGATTGTCAATGCTGTGGGAGTCTATATTCCCCTCTTGATTCGGGATAGTATTGAGGAACTCCGCATCGCCTTCGCCTTTGATCAGGTTGTCGGACTGATCTTTATCCTGGCATCCTTGATGTGGGTGATTCGCATGGCGTCGCGTATCCTCATCTTTGGAGTGGGGCGTCGGGTAGAATTTGACCTCAAGCAAAAGATTTTTCAGCATCTGCTTACCCTAGAACCGTCTTATTTCTCTACGAATACAGCCGGTGATTTGATTAACCGCGCCACGAGTGATGTGGACAATATCCGCCGTCTTGTCGGGTTTGCGGTGTTGAGTTTAGCCAATATTGTCTTTGCCTACGGTTTGACGCTACCCGTGATGATGTCGATTGAGTGGCGGCTGACGTTCTTGGCGCTGGCGGTTTATCCAGTTATGTTGATCACAGTGCGTCTGTTTAGTGATAAGCTGCGTACCCAACAGCAGGCGGTTCAGGAAGAACTCTCTAATCTTAGCGAATTGGTTCAGGAAGATATGAGTGGTATCTCCCTGATTAAAATTTACGCCCAGGAAGAAAATGAACGCCGTGCCTTCCGAGGTTTGAATCAACGACTGTTATCGGCAAATCTGGGATTAGCCAGCACTCGTAATGTCCTGTTTCCGGTGATTGAAGCCCTATCCTATATCAGCTTACTCCTGTTGATGTGGTTTGGATCGGGTGCGATCGCGCGGGGGGCGATTACTATAGGAGATTTTGTCGCCCTGATTCTTTATGCGGAACGCTTAGTCTTCCCCACCGCCTTACTCGGATTCACGATTACTACCTATCAACGGGGTGAGGTGAGTATTGACCGAGTAGAGTCAATTTTAACCATTGAACCCAAAATTAAAAATGCCCCCGATGCGATCGCGCTTCCAGAACCGATTCAGGGAGAGTTGAAAGCCGATCGCCTCAGCTATACGTTCCCTGATGCCAAAACTCCCGCCCTGCAAACCGTTGACTTTCATATTCATCCCGGTGAAACGGTGGCAATTGTCGGGGCGATTGGTTCCGGAAAATCAACCCTGGCAAATGTTTTGCCTCGCCTGTTAGATATTGCCCCGAATCAGTTATTTCTGGATAGTTCCGATGTCACTCAGATACGCTTACCCGATTTAAGATCCGCGATCGCCTACGTTCCCCAAGATAGCTTTTTATTTAGTACCAGCCTAAAAAATAACATTGGCTACGGCGCACCGGGAAGCGAACAGCCGCAGATAGAACAGGCGGCTAAACAAGCCCAAATTCACTCCGAAGTTCTCAATTTTCCCCAACAGTATGAAACAATGGTGGGAGAACGGGGAATTACTCTGTCTGGCGGTCAGCGTCAGCGCATCGCCCTGGCTAGGGCTTTAGTGATGGATGCGCCGATTCTGATTTTAGATGACGCCCTCTCTAGTGTGGATAATCAGACAGCAACCCAAATTTTGGCAAATCTTTCCACAGGCGTTGACCGCAAAACGGTGATTTTCATCTCCCACCAACTCTCCGCCGCCGCTACCGCTGATCGGATTTTTGTCATGGATGCGGGGAAGATTGTGCAAATGGGGACTCACTCTGAACTGATCCAACGTCCAGGGCTTTATCAAGACTTGTGGAGTCAGCACCAGATTGAGGAAGTTTTGCATTAGTTACAGGGAACGGGGAACGGGGAACGGGGAACAGGGAACAGGGAAAATGTAAAGTTTTGGTAACGAATAATTAGAATTGTCACCGATTTAATTAAAGGTAAAAATCGATACAATTCTCCATCAGTACAGTAGGTTAGTATTCAAAGGGACATTGTGAAAAGCAATAGTCAAATGTTTAGCATTTGCCTCAATCGTGCATTTGACCTATCGTTGCTTTATGCAGCTTCATTCATGGAATACCAGGGATTCGCGCTCAGGGTGTTTGGCTTTTGTCACTTCCCCAGGTTTTAATTAAACAGGGAAGAACTGAGAAATCTTAAACGGAATAATTAATCCAGATTGCAATAAGATGATTAATTAATTGATCACGTCAACAACAAAAAGCAACGGTTAAAGGATTATTGGACAGTAGAGAGGCACTTAACGGGAGAACATTTCGGGAACATCAGTAATGAGCGAATTCAACCAGTCAGTGATCAGATCTGGTGCTGCGATCCGTGTTGGCATTTTACATTCTTTAAGCGGCACGATGGCGATTAGCGAAGCCTCGTTAAAGGATGCCGAATTGATGGCGATCGCGGAAATTAATCAAGCGGGTGGTGTCTTAGGACATCAGATAGAACCCGTGATCGAAGATGGCGCATCCGAATCGGCGACGTTTGCGATTAAAGCCAGAAAGCTGATCGAACAAGATCAAGTGGTTACCATTTTTGGCGGGTGGACTTCTGCAAGTCGCAAGGCGGTTTTACCCATCTTAGAAGAACTCAACGCCCTGATGTGGTATCCGGTTGAATATGAAGGACTCGAATGTTCTCGCCACATTTTTTATACGGGTATTTGTCCAAATCAACAAGTTGGTCCAGCGGTTAACTGGTTGCTGGAACATAAGGGGAAGCACTTTTATCTGATTGGATCTGACTATGTTTTTCCCCGAACCGCGAACAAGTTAATTAAGGCGCAACTTAAACAGCAAGGGGGAAGTTTAGCGGGGGAAGAATATGTTCCTTTAGGGATGACAGAGTTTGGCGATTTGATCGCTAGAATTAAAGAAGCTAAACCGGATGTGGTCTTTAATACCCTGAATGGGGACAGTAATTTAGCGTTTTATCAACAGTACCAAGAAGCCGGAATCACGGCAGCGGAGATTCCTATCTTAGCGGTGAGTGTCGCTGAAGAGGAACTGCGGCGAATGGGGGGGAATATCGCGGCAGGTCATTATGCCAGTTGGAGTTACTTTCAGAGTATTAATACCCCGAAAAACCGCGAATTTGTCCAGAACTTTCAGGCACGTTATGGTCAAGAACGGGTGACCAGTGATCCGATTGAGTCGGCGTATACCCAGGTTTATCTATGGAAACAAGCCGTAGAAAAAGCGGGTGGCTTTGATGTGGAATCAGTGCGAGAAGCGGCGTATGGGCAAACGTTTGCAGCGCCGGGAGGGAAGATTCGGATTGAGACAAATAACCATGTCAGCAAACATTGCCGGATTGGTAAGATTTTGGAGGGTGGTCAATTTGAAATTGTCTTTACCAGTGTCGGACGCCTTAAACCTCAGCCTTGGTTGGGAATTGAAAAATTAAGTAATCAGATCTCACCCGTGGTCATTGATATGCTGGCAGAGGTTTCCCAATCAATTCAATATAACTGCCAACTGGAACAAAAGTCCCGTGAATTGGAAGCGGCGATGGCGCAACTGGTGACGACGAATGAAAAGTTGCAACGCACTCAAGACCAATTATTGCAAGCCGAAGCCCAATTTCGCGAGTTACAAGATCAAGAAAAACTGTTGAAACGTCGCTTGTCGAGTCAAATTCGCAGTTCGTTGGAATTAGAACAGATTTTGAAGACGGCGGTGAGTGAAATCTGTAGTTTATTGCATATCGATCGCTGCCAGTTTTTGTGGTATCATCCTTACGGTACTCCTCCTCGCTTTGAACCCATGGAAGTGGCGGGAGAGTTAAGTGAAAATAAGGGAGTGCAATGGAATACGGCGGACGAACTTTTGCCGGATTTTCCATCAATGATTCAGCAGCAATCGTTGCTACGGATTGACGATATTGCCAGCGATAGTCAGCTTAAGGGTAAGACGCGCGATCGCTTCCTCAATTCTGGACTGCAAGCTTTGCTAATTGTACCCCTACAAACTCGCAGCAATAAAATTGGTGTGGTGGTTTGTGAACATTATCAGGAGAGTCGCTACTGGAGTGAACAGGAAGTTGAATTAATTGTTTCAGTAGTTGACCAACTATCGAGTGCCATTGATCAAGCTGAACTGTATGCCCATAGTCGCACAACCGCCGCCTTAGCCACCGCGCAAGCGGAACAACTGAAGCAAGCGTTGCATGATTTAAAAGCCTATCAAGCGCAGTTAGTGCAGACGGAAAAAATGTCCACATTAGGGACATTAGTCGCCGGGGTAGCCCATGAAATTAATAATCCCACCAGTTTTATTTACGGTAATCTCCACTATGCCAAAGAATACACCGAGGATTTATTAGAAATGCTGCGGTTGTATCAAGAGTATTATCCTGAACCCGCACCCGAAATTCAAGATCATGCCCAAGCAATTGAGTTAGAGTTTCTGATCAAAGACTTGCCCAAAACTCTGGGTTCCATGGAGATTGGGGCGGAACGGATTCGTCATTTGGTGTTGAGTTTGCGGAATTTCTCGCGTTTGGATCAAGCCCAAATGCAACCCATGGATATTCATGAGGGGATGGAGAGTACCTTACTATTATTGCGGAATCGGCTAAAAGGGAATGGTCACAATCCAGAGATTGAATTAGTGAAAGAGTATGGGGAGTTACCCTTGGTTGAGTGCTATCCGTCGCAGCTTAATCAAGTGTTTATGAATCTCCTGGGTAATGCAATTGATGCGTTAGAGGAAGTTGTCGCCCGGAATGAGACAAATTTTTCGCCGATGATTCGGATTCAGTCAGAAGCGCCATCGGCTGATTATATTCGGGTGAGAATTAGTGATAATGGCTCAGGGATGACGGATGATGTGAAGTTAAAGTTATTTGATCCGTTTTTTACGACTAAGCCGATTGGTAAAGGGACGGGTTTAGGACTCTCGATTAGTTATCAGATTGTTGTAGATAAGCATAAGGGAATTTTGCAATGTCACTCTACTCCTGGACAAGGAACTGAGTTTATTATTGAGATTCCGGTGCAACAAAATCGTCAAGTTGCTGTGAGTCAGGAGATGAATATCCGACTAAAGGCTCAAACCCATTAAGGAGTTGAACCGGATATGATAGAACGGGGCGGTTGTAGACGCGGATCGGCTTCCCGTAGGGTAACTGCAGCTA